>DASZZO010000191.1:0-14408 GCA_035544915.1 Gemmatimonadaceae bacterium
CTGTATCGTGCGCCCACGCCATCGATGAGGACGCGCACCTGCACTCCCCGGCCCTTCGCTCCAGCCAGCGCCTCAACAAAGCGGTCACCGACCTGGCCGTGATCAAAGATGTACGTCGCGAGAGCCACGCTGTGCTTTGCACCCTCGATCGCCGACAGCATGGCGGGATATGCCTCGTCGCCATTGACGAGCACGTCGATGGCGTTGCCCGGCATGAGGGGCGCTCCCGTCAGGGCACCGACCACCGTCGCGAGCGGCCGGAGATCGGGGGGGAGCGAAGTCGGTGGCTGCGTCTCGTCCTGCGGCAGGCTGGCCGGACCGAACGTTTCGGTCCACGAGAACACTCTGCCACGGCGCTTCCGCCCGGCTTCGCGGCGAATCCGGTTGATGCCAAACATGCCGTACAGCACCGAGCCGCCGACGGGGACGAGCCAGATGAGGCCCACCCAACCGATCGCCGCGCGCACGTCGGGTTTGGTCAGCACGATGTGCGCGGACACGACAAGCGCGAGCAGCAGGTGGGCTGCGCCGACGAGAAGGGCGGTGGCCGATGTATTCATCTAGTGCGGCGCGGAGCGATGAGTACATTCGGGCAGCGCATCAAGGGCCGCCGTCATTTTGGAGAACAGGAACACCGGCGCCTCCACCAGAGTATGCAGAACATGTCCCCCCGCGCGGGAGAATTCCATGCGATCCATCGTCCTGTTCGCCGTGTTTGCCGCCGGTCTCACGGGAGCGCCGGCGCGCGCTCGCGCCCAGGGAACACAGGCGGACCAGGCGGCGGTGAGCAATCTCGCAAAGCAGTACGAGGCCGCGTTCGCGAAGGGTGACGCCAGGGCTGTGGCGGCCCTGTACACCACGAATGGTATCCTCACAGACGCATCGGGCGTGGTCAGCGTCGGGCGCTCCGAAATCGAAAAGACCACCGCCGCCGACTTCGCGCGGCAGTTCAAGGGTGCGACACTCACGGTCGTGCAGGGGCCGACGGTTTTCCTGCGGTCCGACGTCGCCGTTGGACGAGGGACGTTCGAGATTCGCTCGGGCACGAACTCCATGGTCAAAGGGATGTACCTGGTGGCAAGCGTAAAGCGCGCCGATGGCTGGCACATCGCCGCGCACCAGAACATGGTGCCGGCGCCGCCCCCGCCGTCGGGCAAAGCCTACTAAGGCGTTGCCGGAGAAGCCCGCCATGGCCAACAGAGCACGAGGACTGGAGCTCATGGTCGGTAGCGCCGCGCTCGGCGCCGTGCTGTGGAGCGCTTCGACGGCCTGTCAAATCGGGTCATCACCCACGTCGCCGCCCGCGTGCGTGGCGAGCGCGGCAGTCCTGAGCTGCATCGGCATCACGCTCACGGTCTCCGCGGACGGACCCTTCACGTTCACGTTCCAGGGCACGACGTATGCAGGCTCCGGGAACACCACGTTCTCGCTCGTGAACCTGGCGCAGGGGCGCACTGAGATTTCAGGCCGCATGAACACGGCGAACGTCGGCTTCCGCATCGCCGGACACAGTTCCTCCGTGCCTGGCGCCGTCGAGCAACTCTCGGTGCAGAGCGTGCAGGGCCCGTTCCTCACCACGCCAACGCGGTGCGCCGTGTACTATGGCGCGACCGGAAACATGCCGCCTCCACAGGACTTCCGCTTCCAGTTCACCATCGGCACCACGCCGCCCCTGTGCTGAGCCAGCAGCCTGCCGGTGAGGATCGCGCGCGTGGCTGACCGCGTGCGGCCCTACCTCTATTACGACACGGTCATCTCGATATGTACCGAATGTTACCGGAAGGTCGACGGCAAGATTCTCTTCCAGGATGGAAGCGTTTTTCTCGTCAAACGGTGCCCCGAGCACGGCACCGAGAAGGTGCTTGTCGCCGACGATGTGGACTACTACCGGCGCTCGCGCGAGGTGTTCATCAAGCCACCCGAGATGCCGAATCACTTCAACACGCCCATCAAGTGGGGGTGCCCGTACGACTGCGGGCTCTGCCCTGACCACGAGCAGCATTCGTGCCTTTCGCTCATCGAGATTACCGACCACTGCAACCTCGACTGCCCCATCTGCTACGCGTCGAGCGGGACGCACAGGCAGTCATACAGGAGCCTCGCGCAGGTGGAGCGGATGCTGGACGCCGTGGTGCGCAACGAGCGTGAGCCCGACGTGGTCCAGATCTCGGGAGGCGAGCCGACGATCCATCCGGACTTCTTCGCGATTCTCGATGCGGCGCGCGCACGCCCCATCCGCCATCTGATGGTCAACACCAACGGCATCCGCATCGCGACAGAGGATGGCTTTGCCGAGCGCCTGGCGGAGTACGGGGCCGGGTTTGAGCTGTACCTGCAGTTCGATTCCTTCGAGCGCGACGCGCTCAAATCGCTCCGCGGAGCCGACCTGCGCCGCGTTCGCGAGCGCGCGCTGGAGAAGCTGAATACGCTGAACATCTCGACGACTCTCGTGGTGACGCTCAAGAAGGGCGTCAACGATCACGAAGTGGGAAAGATTCTGGAATACGCCGCCGCACAACGGGCGGTGCGCGGCGTGACGTTCCAGCCGATTCAGCATGCGGGACGCGCCGAAGGATTCGATCCCGCCATCAACCGGCTGACGCTCACCGAAGTGCGCCGGCGGATCCTGGAACAGACGTCCATGTTCCGCGCCGAAGATGTCATACCGGTGCCGTGCCATCCGGATTCGCTGGCCATGGCGTATGCCCTCAAGCTCGACGGCAAGGTCGCTCCGCTGTCGGGCCTGGTCGACCCGCAGATCCTCATCGAGGGCGGACGGAACACAATCCTGTTCGAGGAGGATCCAGCGGTGCAGGCTGGAATCTTCAGGCTCTTTGCGACCAACCACTCGCCGGAATCATCGGCGCGCAGCCTTCACGACCTCCTCTGCTGCCTGCCCAAAGTGGACGCGCCGGCATCGTTCACCTACCAGAATATTTTTCGCGTGCTCATCGTGCAGTTCATCGATGCGCATGCCTTTGACGTGCGTTCGGTCAAGAAGAGCTGCATCCACATCGTGCATCCCGACGACGGGCGGCTCATCCCCTTCGACACGTACAACCTGTTCTATCGAGACGGCCTCGAAGAGACCAGGCTCGCGCCGCTTCGCGAGATGGCTCTCGCCCTCTGAGGGGACGTGCATTTTCCGGTCTACATCATCATCGGCCGTTGGTCCGTCCATCCACACGTTGTTTTTGAGCTGCTTGGCTACCTCACCGGTGTCGCGCTCGTCCTTCGGCTGCGGCGGCGCCACGGAGACCCTCTCGAACGCTCTCGACGATGGTCCGTTGGCGCAGCCGCGTTGATTGGCGGGGTGGTCGGCAGCAGGATCCTCGGGTGGCCGGATGGGAAGACGATCATTGGCGGGCTGGTCGGCGGCCTGATTGCCGTCGAGCTGACCAAGCGCATCCTCGGCCTCAAGACCGCCACAGGCGACCTGTTCGCCGTGCCACTTTCGATCGGCATCGCGATAGGGCGGGTCGGATGCTTTCTCACCGGCTTGTCGGACAACACGCATGGCAACCCGACCACGCGCTGGACCGGCGTCGATTTCGGGGACGGCGTGCGCCGGCATCCGACGCAGCTGTACGAGGCAGTGTTCCTCATCGCACTCGCCGCGATGCTGACCTGGATGCGCTCGCGACTCGTGAAGCCTGGCGACCAGTTCCGGCTGTTCATGGTGGCGTACATGGTGTTTCGGCTGGTGGTGGATTTCATCAAGCCGGAACCCGTGCTCACCCTGGGGCTCTCCGCAATCCAATGGGCGTGCGTGGCAACGCTCGCCTATTACGCTCCGCACGTCCCCCGGATGCTCCGGGCGGTGGTCTCTGGTGCGGCTGAGGGTCGTCCGGCACTTGAGCGATAGGCGCCGCAGGCGCGGCGGGGAAGGCTATCTCGGCGAGCGACTTCACGATTCCCTTCTCCGCCAGCTGCGCACCCGCGCGCAAACCCGTAGTGAGAACAGGATCGTGACGCCAGCAACACATCGACCACGACGACTCATTGCGTGTGCTCCGGCTGTTACCGCCCCGGCAGGGCGAACGCCACAACATGATCGCCCTTCCCCCAGTCTTCGCTCCCTCCCACTGACACGACGACGAACTGCCGGCCGTTCGCGCCGACTTGATACGTCATGGGTGTCGCCCGAGCGCCGGCAGGTAGAGCGCCCTTCCAGAGCTCGCGCCCCGTTTCGATGTCGAACGCCCGGAGCACGTGGTCCATGGCTGCTCCGATGAACACGACTCCACCGGCGGTCAAGATCGGTCCACCCAGGTTCGGCGTGCCGAGTCGGGCAGTCCCAGGTGCTGCAAATTCCGGTTTCAGCGCTCCCGGATCACCGAGTGGGACGGCCCACGCCCTCGCGCCGGTCTCCAGGTTCACGGCGACGAGTTCGCCGAACGGCGGCGGCACGCACGGCAGGCCGCTCGGCGCGATCAGCATACGGCGCCGCATTACGTACGGGGTGCCGTGCATGCGCGTGTATTGGTCACCGAGCCGCGACTCGTTGTGCCTCAGGTCGGCCGTGTCGAGCTGGTCGAGCCGGATGAGCTGCACGAACGCCGCGATGCGATTGACCGGGACGACGGCAATGTGTCGCACAGGATCGTATGTGAGGCCGCCCCAATGTGCGCCGCCAATGTTCGACGGAACGGAGATCGTACCTTCGAGACTCGGCGGAGTGTACACCCCCTCGTTGCGTAACGGCCGTATCTGTGCCAGGCAGGCTTCACGGTCGGCAGGCGTCGCTCCCCACACGTCTTCGAGCTTCAGGCCCTGCGGGCTGAGCGGGGCGATGATTGTGTTGAACGGTTGCGTCGGCGATGCCCGCTCGCCGTAGATCGTGCTCGCGGGCACAGGTCTCTCTTCCACGGGGAAGATCGGCTTTCCAGTGTCGCGGTCGAGCACGAAGAGCTGGCCGGACTTCGTCGCCTGGAGCACCGCCGCGATGGTGCGACCGTTGCGGACGACGTTCACCAGCGCCGGCGGTGATGCCACATCGTAGTCCCACAGGTCGTGATGCACGGCCTGAAAGTGCCAGACGACCTTTCCGGTCGACGCGCGCAGCGCAACGACGGAATTCGCGTAGCGATTGTCGCCGACCCTTTCGCCACCGTAGTAGTCGGGACTCGCGCTGCCCGTTGGCACGAACACCAGGTCGCGTGCTGAGTCGGCGGCGAGAACGGACCACGCATTTGCTGCTCCGGTGGTATGCGCCATCGCGCCGCGCCACGTGGCGTACGCCGCGTCCGTCGAATCGCGCGGCACCGGATCCCAGCTCCAGCGAAGAGCGCCGGTGCGCGCATCAAAGGCCCGAACTTCGCCGCTGGCGGCGTTGGTGCGATTGTTGTCGGCCACTGAGGAACCAGTCACGATGGTTCCGTTGATCACCGCCGGCGGTGACGTCAGTTGGTACTCCTCGAATTCGAAGGGACTATTGCGCAGGCCTTTCCTGAGGTTGACCGTGCCACTGTCGCCGAATACGCGACAGACCGCCCCCGTCTTGGCGTCGAGTGCGATGATGCGTGCGTCGATCGTTCCGAGGTAAATGCGGCGCCGGCATGGAGCGCCTTGTGGCGCCCGCGCGTCAAGCCATGTGGAGACGCCGCGGTTAGCGAAGTCACCCCAGTTTCCGCCGCGATCGGCGCGGGCATCGTACGTCCAGCGTTCGCCACCGGTCTGGGGATCGAGCGCGATGACGCGACCGAATGGCGTCGAGAGGAACAGCATGCCGTCCACCATCAGCGGTGTCGCCTCGAACTTCGTCGGCTGGTGCGTGTTGACCGCGATCTCACCCGTCCGGTACGTCCACGCGACGGTGAGCTGGCCGACATTGTCGCGCGTGATTTGCGTGAGCGGCGAGAAACGGCTGCCGAGCGCATCGTGGCCGTAGGCCGTCCATTCGCCCGGCAGTGACTGCGCGCGCACGCTGGTGACGCCGGCCATGAAGGCGACCACGACAGTCAGGACGGCAAGTGTGCGAAGCGAGACGTTCCGAGCGTGCATTGTGTCCCCGGGCTGTGGATGCGGCCGAATCTAGGGAAGCGTCTCAGCGCGACCGACGTGTTCGGGACGAAAGGCCCCGGCCGGGGACGAGCGGGTCCTGAGAGGGACGAACGATCCAGGTCTCCGTGATCATGCACCAGGCACGTGTCAGCCTCGAATACCGAACTCGCGCTCAGCGGCGGACCGGTAGCGACGACTCCACACCAGTTCCGCCCCATCCTTCATGACAACGCGAAAATCGCCGTGCGACCATTCATGGACGTCCTGCATGGCGTCGAGCCGCACGAGCGTCGAGCGATTGACCCGCAGGAAGTGCGCGGGATCGAGGCGACCCTGCAGCGCGCCGATTGTCGCGCGCAGCCGGTACCTCGCCGTTCCGCAGAACAAGTGGACGTAGTTTCGCTCGGCTTCGATGCGGTCAATGCGATCCGTCGGCAGGAAAACCGCGCGCCCGTTGTCCATGACGAGGAGTCGCCGCAGAAAGGCGCGCGGGTGGTCGTTGTCTCCTGCACCCGCACGCCCACGCTGAGCGGTGGACCGCGCCCCAAGCGCAAACCGGTCGCGCGCGCGATCGAGTACGCGCTCGAATCGCTCCGGGGTGTAGGGCTTGAGGAGATAGTCGACAGCGCCCACCTCGAACGCCCGAATCGCGTGCTGCTCGTTGGCGGTGACGAACACCACGTAAGGCGCCTCGTCCGATGCGATGGAGTCCAGCACGCCGAAACCATCGAGCCCCGGCATCCGGATATCCAGAAAAGCGATGTCGGGATGGGACCGTTTGATGAGCGCCACGGCTTCGCGGCCCGTGGTTGCCTCACCGACGATCTCGAGGTCATTCGAAGCCTCAAGCAAGCGGCGCAGCTTTGCCCGCGCGGGCCCTTCGTCGTCAGCGATCAGCGCCCGCATGCACCACCGGATCGGGCATCGGAATGGCAACAGGCGCCATGCGAGCGGGAATGCGGATGCTCACCTCGAAACGGTTCCCCGAGGCACGCGCGGTGAAGGAGTGTGCGTCACCGTACAGCAGGCGCAGTCGGTCGCGTGTGGTAGCGAGTCCGGTACCCGGAACAAATTCTTCTGCGTGACCCCAGGGGATCTCGTTCTCGACCGCGATATGCAGCTCGTCGCCGGCTCGCTCGATGCGAATGTGAATCGAACTTGGATACTCGACCACCGAACCATGGCGAGCGGCGTTCTCCACCAACGGCTGCAGCAGAAAGGCGGGGACGGCCAGCGACCGCGCGGCGGGGTCGGCCTGGACATCGCAATGCAGGCGATCCCCGAATCGCGCGCCGATGATCGCGAGATAGGACTGCAGCACTTCGAGCTCGTCAGACAGCGCAATCTCCGGCTGATCGCTCGTGCGCAGCGCGTGCCGCAACAGGTCGCCAAGATGCCCGATCATCTCGTCTGCGGCGGCGGGCTGCTCATAGACGGCGGCCGAGATCGTGTTCAGCGCATTGAAGAGGAAGTGCGGCTGGAGGCGAACGCTCAGCGCTTCAAGCCGCGATTCCGCGGCATCGCGGGCGAGCGCCGCCACCCGCACCTCGCGCTCGCGCAACGCTTTCTGGATCCGGAGCAGAGTCAGGACCCCGACGAAGCCGACGTAGGCAAAGATGTCATTTGCCGCTTCCATGAAGTATCTCGACGACATCCGGCCATAGTCGTAGGGACCCCCACCAGTCAGTGCATAGATGACTGACCGGCCCCCCCACATCATTGAAGTGTGCAGGACCGAGTACACCAGCAGCGTGAGAACGTGGACCGGCCAGTTCTGGCGCCAGCGGCCGGCGGTCACTGGAAAGCGCCGCTCGACCAGGAAAACGACAGGGAAGAGAAGCAACGCACCGAGGGCGCCGGTTCCCTCCTCCACGATCCGCCGCCCCCAGGTACCGGGGAGCGCGCGGGTGATGTCATCGAGATAGAACGTGCTGAATCGCAGGACAAAAATGGCAGTGAAGACAGCGACCACGGCGCCCCAGACAAAGCGGGGATTGTCGGATGCGCCGTGGTCGGCGGTCGTCCGGTTGGGGTTGGGCTCGCCCGGGTTCGTCACAGCTTCGACACTAAGGCATCTGAAGAAGGCGCGCCACTTGTTGCCGGCTTGCCGGGGCCCGAGAGGGAGCGAACGCAGTTGCCACGACAGATCACGTCTGTTTCAATTCTTCGTCCCGAATCGGAAGATGCCATGTCTCGATGCGGTTCGTTCCGCCTGCTCGTGTGGCTCCCTTTCATTGGCGTGGCTGCCGCGGCCCCGCTCGCGGCTCAGCAGACGGATCGCGCCGAACACCACGAGTTCGTCATCTCCAGCTTCCGCACCGAGAGCGGGGTCACGCTCCCCCAGGCGCGCGTCGTCTACGGTACGTACGGCCACCTGAATGAGGCGCGCGACAATGCGGTGCTTCTTCCTTCGCACTACATGGCGACGCATCACGGCTATGACTGGCTCATCGGGCCCGGCAGGGCGCTCGACACGACCCGGCTGTTTCTCGTCGCCACCGAACTATTCGGCAACGGACACTCGTCGTCGCCGAGCAACACACCGGAGCCCTTTCACGGTCCACGATTCCCCGTAACGACCATCAGGGACAACGTCGAGGCAGTCCACCGGTTGCTCACCGTGGACCTCCGCATCGCGCACCTCCGCGCCATCATCGGCTTTTCGATGGGTGCGCAACAGGCGTTTCAATGGGCCGTGAGTCACCCCGACTTTGCCGACCGCATTGTCGCGACTTCAGGCACTGCCAAGACCTATCCGCACGGTATAGTCCGGCTCGAAGGGGAAATTGCGGCGATCACGTCGGACCCGGCATTCGACAACGGCGACTATAGCCCGGACAGGCCGCCGAAGACTGGGCTGGAGGTATTCGGCACGGTGTGGCTCGGGTGGCTGTACTCCCAGGAATGGTGGCGACGTGAACTGTGGCGCGGACCGGACACGCCTGCGGGCCAGACATTCGAGGAGTATTTTCGACAGCGCCGCTCCGGCTTCATTCCCGGCGCCGACGCCAACAATCTGATTCTTCAGGCGCGCACGTGGGAGCGCCACGACGTGGGCGGCACGCCAGGGTTCGGCGGCAACGTGGAGCGGGCGCTCCGTTCCGTCACGGTTGCCTTCCTCTACATGCCGTCCGAAACCGACCTCTACTTCCCCATTGGCGACGCCCGGTACGAGCAGGCGTTCATTCCGCACGTCACCTTCGCGCCGATTCCGTCACTCTGGGGCCATACGGCGGGCGCTGCGAGCAATCCGGCTGACGCGAAGTTCCTGAACGAGACGATCGGGCGCTTTTTATCCGGAGGCCAGGAGGTCAGGGGTCCATCGAACCCACGATCATGACGTGCGCCTTGGGGGTGCCCGAGAACATCATCCACGGCCCCTTCGCCACGGGCACCACTGACAGCCCCGTGCCTTCTGCCGTCGCGAAGGGCAGGTAGACAACGCCCAACGGACTTGCCCCGGTGACCTTCCCGGTGGCGGCGTCCCAACTCGTCTTCTTTCCCGTGAGCGAATACAGGGCGCCCTGCGCAGGCATCTTCAACTTTCCACTCTTCACTTCAGCGAATCGCACGCTGTCCACCTGGCCGCCCTTCACGCCTTGCGCGCGCAACTCGCGGCCACGCGCCATGAACGGCTCCATCCCCTTGTGGTAGCAGGCGACGTGAAAGTCCTCCCGCACCGCGAACAGCGCGAGACAGACCATTTCGTTCTTGCCCTCGCGCAACGTTTCGAGCTTGTCGCGTGTCCGGTAGCCCATCACGGCGGCGCCGGCTCGCATGTCCGCGGGCAGCGGCAGGACGGCCGCGGCAATCTGCTGATCGACGGTGGGCAAGGTGGCCGGGCCGGGTTGTGCGACAGCGAGGCTTCCCCACGCGAGACCGAGCGCCACCGCCACGCTTGAGCCATTCGGCTGGAACGAAAATGGCGCGCGCATGTTATTCGCCTTCAAACTTGAACGACACCTTCACCTTTGCGCGGTACGCTTCGACCTTGCCGTCCTTCAGCACCATGTCCAGTTCCTTCACCTCGGCCACGCGCAGTTCGCGCAGCGTCTTCCCGGCACGCTTGACCGCGGCGGCCGCGGCCTTTTCCCACGACTCCGTGCTCGTGCCGACCAGTTCGATGACTTTGTAGACGCTCTCTGACATCTTTACCCCGCAGTCTGGAGTTGGTGGGTGCTCGCGTGCTGCCTACCCCTCAAACGTGTCGTCCGACCGCTTCGCGCGGTAGTATCGGCGTGAGCTGTTGCACGTCTCACCGGATGCCCAGTCCATGAGCTTGCGGATTCAAATTGGTCCCCTCGAGTTTCAGGGCCGCTGGTAGGAGGAGCGGAGCCCTCGCACGTGCGCCGGCCTGCGGGCGCTTTTGCCGTTACGCGGCAGGCTGCGCCACGGGCGCTGGAGCGGCGAGGCGGGCTGGGTGCCCATGGGCAACCTCGACCTGGGGGCCGGATATGAACGGCCCACGAGCTATCCACAGCCTGGGCAGGTCCTCTGGCACCCCCCGGACCTGAGTGAGGCCGAACTTCTGATCCCTTACGGCCCCACCAGGTTTGCGAGTCAAACCGGTCAGCTCGCAGGCAATCATTGTATCACGCTGCTTGCCACCCCCGAGGAAATCGCGGCGATTGGCGAGCTGCTGCTGGCGCACGGCGCCCAGCCGTTCGTGATCGTGAATGACGCCCTGGCTGGTCCAGCGTAGCGCCCATGGCGCGCGACGGGGCAGATTGCACCCATGAACCTCTTCGCCCAAACCGCCGTGATCACCCTTGCCGTCGTCAACGCCCGCATCTGGACCGGAGACCCCGCCCGTCCGTGGGCGGAGGCGCTCGCCGTCAGCCAGGATCGTATTGCGGCCGTGGGATCGACTGCAGAAATCCGGAACCTGACCATCGGCGGCGCTCGCATCATCGACGCGAAGGGAGCGATGGTCACGCCGGGCTTTACCGACGCCCACGTGCATTTTCTCGACGGCGGATTCGCGCTGCAATCGGTAAAGCTGCGTGATGCGAAGAGCAAAGCAGAGTTCGTGCGCCGCATTGCCGCATTTGCGAAAACCGTGCCGCCGGGCACGTGGATTCTGAACGGCGACTGGGACCATCAGAACTGGGGCGGCGAGCTGCCGCGGAAAGAATGGATCGACTCGGTCACTTCCGACAATCCGGTGTGGATCAACCGCCTCGACGGACACATGAACCTCGCGAACAGCGCCGCGCTCAAGGCTGCGTTCGTGAGCCGGACGGTGAAGGATGTCAGTGGCGGAACGATCGTGCGCGACTCCAGCGGCGAGCCCACCGGCATCTTCAAGGACAACGCCGAAGCGATCATCGACCGCGTGGTGCCCGACGCGGCGCCGGCACTGAAGGACCACGCCCTCGATGCGGCCATGACGTACGTGTCCGAACGAGGCGTGACGGCCGTACAGCACATGGGGCTGTGGAATGATCTCGACGTGTTCGAGCGCGCGCACCGGGCCGGCACGCTCCGGACGCGCATTTATGCGTTCGTCCCCATCAGCACGTGGAAGGAACTCGCGGAGCGTGTGAGCACCACTGGACGCGGCGATGCGTGGCTGCGAATAGGCGGCCTCAAGGGATTCGTCGACGGCTCCATCGGGTCGCACACCGCAGCAATGCTCGAGCCGTTCAGCGACAACCCCGGCGACAAGGGGTTGCTCGTGAACACGCCCGAGAATCTCTACACCTGGACGGCCGCAGCCGACAAGGCCGGACTTCAGGTTGCCGTGCATGCGATTGGTGACCGTGCGATTCGCCTGCAACTCGACATCTTCGAACGGGTCGCCAGGGAGAACGGCGCGCGCGACCGGCGCTTTCGCATTGAACATGCACAGCACATCGCACCGGCCGACCTTCCGCGCTTTGGGACGCTGGGCGTGATCGCCTCCATGCAACCCTACCACGCAATCGACGACGGCCGCTGGGTGGACAAGGTAATCGGAACCGAACGAGCGAAGGGTACATATGCATTCAAGTCGCTTCTCGACAGCAAGGCCACGCTCGCGTTCGGGTCTGACTGGTTCGTTGCGCCTCCCACACCGCTCGAAGGGATTTACGCCGCAGTGACGCGCCGCACGCTCGACGAGAAGCGTCCGGGCGGCTGGCATCCCGAGCAGAAGATTACCGTGGAGCAGGCGTTGCGCGCATACACTGCCGGAGGCGCGTACGCCGGCTTTGCCGACGACGAGCGCGGGGTGCTGAAGAAAGGGATGCTCGCGGATTTCGTGATGATCGACCACGATCTCACCGCAATTGCGCCGGTGAAAATCCGTGATGCGAAGGTGCTGCTCACTGTTGTCGGCGGCCGGCCGGTGTTCGAGCGCCCCGCCCCGAGGTAGGCGCGGATCCCGATTCGGCGCGAGGGGCGCTCAGCAATCGAGAATCAGGTCGGAGGCCCGCTCGGCAATCGCGACCACCGCAGCCTCCGCATTTCCTGCAACCGTGGTCGGCATTACCGACGCATCCACAACGCGAAGCCCGGAAACACCGCGCACTCGCAGCCGGGTATCGACAACGGCCCCGCCGTCACTTCCCAGACGGCAGGTGCCCACGGGATGGAATGCCGTTTCCGCTTGTTCACGAATGTGCGCCGTGATATCACGGGCGCCGGGCAGGAACTCGTCCCCTACTCCAGCGCGCCTGCATGACGCGGTCTGTGCGATCTCCCGCGCCAGCTCCAGTCCTCGTTGCAAGTTCCGCGTGTCATCCGGCTCCCGCAGGTATCCCGGATCAATGGCAGGCCCGTCGGCGGGATCGGACGTGCAGATCGACAACTGGCCATGGCTGCGGGGGTCGATGAGGACGACCTCGAAATCAACGAGCATCGCGCGCTCTGCCGGCTTGACCCGCCATCGGAACACGATGCGGACCTGGGGCACGGGATTGGCCGCGTCCAATCGTACGATGGCGGCAGCATCGGCGACATTCGATGTCAGGAGCCCGCGGCGCGACCACAGGTACTCGAGGCTCGCCCGGAGCAGACTGCTGATTCGCGTCGGGCGCCGCCCACTGAGGTATCGCACCAGCGGGACGCGTACATGATCCTGCAGATTCACCCCCACGCCGGGGCTCTCGGCGACCACATCGATGCCCAGGCGTCGCAGGTGCTCGCCAGGCCCTACACCGGACAGAAGCAGCAAGTGCGGCGACCGTACAGTGCCGGCGCAAAGGATGACTTCGCGCGTTGCGCGAACCACGTGCAGGCCGTCGCGTGACGTGTATTCGACCCCCACGGCACGACCCTTTTCGAGGAGAACCCGGGTGGCGCGCGCGCCGAGGACCATGGTGAGGCGCGGACCGCTGGCGATCTCGGTAAGGTAGGAAGCCGTACTGCTGCGGACGCCGTTCCGCTGCATGAGCTGGGAGAAACCAGCTCCTTCCGGGTTGGTGCCGTTGAAATCGCTTGTTGGCGCGATGCCGAACTCTTCGCAGGCCGAAATGAACGCGCGTCCCAGCTCGTGAGGATAGCGCGTGTCCGATACGGCGAGCGGTCCCCCGACGCCGTGGAAATGTGACTCGCCGCGCTCCTGATCTTCCGCGCGACGAAAATACGGCAGCAGCGCGTCGAATCTCCAGTCGACCTCGCCCGTCTCGTCACCATTCCAGCGATCGTAGCTCCGGGGGTGCCCGCGATTGTACATCATCGCATTGATTGCCGAACTGCCGCCGACGATCCGGCCCGCCGGCCACCACACGCGACGGCCGCCAAGTCCGGGCTGCGGCACAGTCCAATCCTGCCAGCAGTAGGCGCTCGGCCGACGCAGCCATGCCCAGAGGCTGACAAGCGGCACGTCGAGAACGCGCCGGTGTGGTCCGCCCGCTTCGAGCAGCGCTACGGAGACGCCAGCTCGGCATGACAGCCGCGATGCGACGACGCAGCCGGCGCTTCCAGCCCCGATCACAACGTAGTCAAACGCCTTTTCGTGGTGACCGGACTTGGACACGATAGGCATATTACAGGGGTGCACATCGGAAGCGATCCTGGCCAAACCCGCGCAGAAGTCCGAATCGCCCTGGTGGGATGCGGGGAGGTGGCCGAACACAAGCACCTGCGCGCGCTTCGCAGGGTCCACGGAGCCCGCGTGGTGGCCCTTGCCGAACCCGATTCCGGTCGCCTGACGCACGTAGCCGAGCGCTTCGGCATTGCACATCGCTACTGCGGCGTCCGCGAGCTTCTCCAAGCGAGAGTCGCAGATGTGGTGGGTGTGCTCGTTCCACCGTCACAACATGCGGAGGTCGGGGTCGCAGCCATGGATGCAGGTTGTCACGTGCTCGTCGAAAAACCTCTGGCGCTCACGCTGGACGATGCGGATTCCCTCGTGGACTCCAGCCGCGGCGCGACGGGCCGGACGCTCATGGGCTTTCATATGCGCTGGCATCGCCTCATCC
>DASZZO010000192.1:0-29062 GCA_035544915.1 Gemmatimonadaceae bacterium
CCTTGAACCCCGCCTTGCCGGAGGATCCCCAGGCGACGGTGTTGCCGTGCGTGTCGGTGATGGTGATGGTCGTATTGTTGAACGTGGCCGCAATGTGAGCCACCCCTTCCGCTTCGACGACGCGCTTGCTCTTCTTTCCGATCGCCATTACTTGGTCACCTTCTTCTTGCCGGCAATCGCGCGGCGCGGGCCCTTCTTGGTGCGGGCGTTGGTGTGGGTTCGCTGGCCGCGCACGGGGAGACCGCGCCGGTGCCGGATCCCGCGATACGATCCGATGTCCATCAGTCGCTTGATGTTCATGGCTACTTCGGTGCGCAGTGCCCCTTCCACGCGCACGTTCTTCTCGATCTCCTGGCGCAAGCGGTTGACGTCAGCGTCGGTGAGATCCTTGATGCGCTGTTCGGGATTCACGCCCGAGGCCTCGAGGATTCGTCGCGCCGTCTGGCGCCCGATCCCGTAGATGTAAGTGAGGCCGATTTCGACCTTCTTTTCGCGCGGAAGGTCAACGCCGGATATGCGTGCCATCTCTCAGCCCTGTCGCTGCTTGTGCTTGGGATTGCGCTTGCAGATGATGCGAGTCACGCCGCGGCGCGTTACCACCTTGCAATGCTCGCAGATCGGCTTCACGCTGCTTCGAACTTTCACCGGCACTCCGCGGGAACGGAACTCGTTGGGCCGCCCCGATTTCGGGACAGTCTCCAAACATAGTCGGCAGACCCCCTTGACACAACCCCCGTGTCGCGCGTGTACCGGAGGAGCAATCTACCGCGTTGCGAGCTTTTCCCGGACCAGTTTGGCAATGCGCGCCTCGAGTTCGCCCGTCGTCGAACATCGCAGCTGGTTGCCTTGCCCGTGCCCCGGATCGCTGGCAATCGCCGTCGCGCGAGTGGTCAGCGTCGAGGCGTCGTTCCGGGCCGCCGTCACGTTGCTCATCACGGTGATGACGATGTCGAACGTTTCCGCGTTGGGCTGTCCCGGAGTGCCCCCGCAGTCGAAATAGCTTTGCATCGGCACGCCGACAATCCGCCGGCGTGCCTTGAACTGCTGGTTGCCCGCGACACGATCCGTGGGGGACAGGTCCGCAATCGGGATCTTCAGATCATCGTAAACGGCCTGCAGCGCGCGAAAGGCCGCGTCCGGTGTCGCGGCGAGGTCGGTCCGAATCCCGACCGTCGTCGCGCTGCTGCCAATGGTGAGCGACGATCCCCCTCCGCTCACGATGCGATCGGACATCGGCACGACCGACACGTCGGGTGACGAACTGCCCTGCGAAGCGCATGCACATGCCGTCGCGAGGGTAAAGCAGGCGAGACCGCGAATCATCGCAGCGGCTCCTGGTGGAAGAACGATCCGCATTGACGCTGCAGCCGCGAGTGCGCCTTGCGCAAGCGGCGGCCTGTCGATCGCTATGACAGCGCAGCGACCGCGCGCTCGTACGCCGCTCCCGGGTCAGTCGCGCGGGTGACGGCGCGTCCGAGCACCACGTATGCCGCACCGGCGCGTGATGCCTCGGAAGGCGTGGTCATCCGCACCTGGTCATCGGCGCCTTCTCCGGTCAGCCGAATTCCGGGCACCAGCACCCGCAGCGGCGCGCCGGCGTCAGCGAGCACTGCCGCACATTCCGCTCCGCCGCACACCACTCCGTGTGCACCCGACGCGCGCGCCATGCCTGCCAGGCGCAGCACCTCCTCCTCGAGGCCGCGGAGCGGCTTGCCAAGCGCCGCGCCCGCCTCGGCGGCATCCATTGATGTGAGAATCGTGACGACGAGAATGCCGGTTTCGCCGCCCGCACCTTCAACCGCGGCGCGAACCATTTGCTCGCCGCCAAGCCCGTGCACGGTGAGCAGTGCCACGTCGAGCGCACGCGATGACTCGGCCGCGCGGCGCACCGTCGTCGGGATGTCGTGCAGTTTGAGATCGAGAAAGACGCGCTTTCCTTCCGCGTGCAGCCAGTCTACCACTCGCGGCCCCTCGGCCGCAAAGAGCTGGAGTCCCACTTTGTAGAAGTTCGCGCGCGCTCCGAGCTGTGAGACGATCGTGCGGGCACTCTCAAATGTGGGGAGGTCGAGCGCTACGATGGGTTCGGGTCGCGAAGGCATTGCGGCACCCAAGTTAGCCCAGGGCGATCAGGCCGGCATCTGCAGTGTTCCCACCAGGTCCGCCAGGCGACCGACGCGTTGCTGGGCGCACCACTGGGTGAGCCCGTGCACCAGCCGCGCTGGCGCGCGCGGGTCAGCGAGAGCCGCAGTTCCAACCGCCACGAGGGATGCGCCCGCCACCACATACTGGACTGCGTCCTCAGCGGTGACGATTCCTCCGACGCCGATGATCGGAACGCGTACCGCCTGACGCACCTTCCAGGTAGCCAGCACGCCCACGGGTCGCAGCCCCGGTCCGCTCACGCCACCTGTGCCGAAACCGAGCGCCGCTCGCCGGGAGGAGAGGTCGACCACGAGGCCGGGAATCGTATTTACCACCGTGATGCCGTCGGCGCCCGCGTCCACTGCCCGCCGCGCCGATGCTCCGATATCCGCAAGGATCGGCGAGAGCTTCACGAAGAGGGGGCGCCGGGTTGCGGCTCGCGCGCGACGCACCACCTCGTGCAGCGCATCGGGATCGGCGCCGAACTCGAGTCCGCCGGCGCGCGTATTCGGACAGCTGACGTTGATCTCGTACGCGTGAAAGCCGCCTGCGTCATCCAGCATGGCGATCACCTCCGCAAAATCCTCAACCACGCGGCCGACCACGTTCACAAAGACTCTCGCGCGACGCAGCGCACCAGCGAGCCAGGGAAGGTGCCGGGCCCTCACCTCATCAACACCAGGATTGGCGAGCCCGACCGCGTTGATCATGCCGCCGTCGAAGTCGGCGACTCGCGGGGCCGGCGCTCCACCGCGCGGCTCGACGCTGACGGCCTTGGTCACCAGCCCGCCGAGTTCGTCGAGCGCCATCACGCCGGCGATCTCGCGGCCGTAGGCGGCAGTGCCCGCGGCCAGGAGCACCGGATTCTGGAACCTGATTCCCGCCACCTCGGTCGCGAGAGCAGCGGCCTCGGGGGCACCGCTCAACGCCGCGGCCCCGGGCTCACACCGGCAACGCCCGTCGCGCCCGCGATCCGCCGCTCGTAGCTTGCCAGATAGTCCATCGCCGCATCGGCCACGGCGCTGGCGATCGCACGTTGTCCGTCGGCGCCGGAAATCCACGCGGCCTCTGCCCTGTTCGTCCCGAACCCGATCTCGACAAGGACGGACGGCATGAACGACGTGACAAGCACGCGGAAACCCGCCTGCTTCACGCCGCGGCTCGGGCCCGGATGGATTCGCCCGAGGCGCGCCTGGACGCCCTCGGCGAGATCGTTCGACTCGCGAAGGTGCTCGTTCTGCTTCATGTCGCTGAGAATAAAGCCGAGGGCATCGTCGCGCGGCCCTCCCCTGATTGTCTCGAATCGCACCGCTTCGTTCTCCATGCGCGCCACGCGGCGATCGTCTTCCGTCTTTGCCTCCGCGAGAAAATACGTCTCGAAGCCGCGCGCCGCTCCTGGGTTCTTCCAGTTGGGGTTTGCCGCGTTGACGTGAATCGAGATGAAGAGGTTGCCTTGCCGTTCGTTGGCGATGCGCCCGCGGTCGGAAAGGGCGATGAGCGTGTCAGTCGAGCGCGTCATGACCACGTCCACGCCACGGGCCTCCAGTTCGCGCGACAGCCGCTTCGACACGCCCAGCGTGATGTCTTTCTCGTTTATCGTGAAACTCCCCCCGATAGGTCCGTGCATGCCGGCGTCCGGCCCGCCGTGCCCTGCATCAACCACTACGGTCCAATGGCGGCGAATCGCCGCGCGAGCGGTTCCCGTCGCTGTCCCCCGGGGCGCCGCGGCGGCCCGGGTCATGACGGGACGGTCGACCCGCAGCTCCCGGCGGGCCGCGTCCCACGTGATCCCATTGCCCAGGCGCGGGACGAGCTCGGAGAGGATCTGCAGGGGTAGAAGAAAGGCCTCGTCCTGCTGGCGCGGCGCGGCAGCGAGCGGGATCGCGATCCCTTTGCTCATCGCGAACGGGACGCCGTCAACCAGGCCGACGGAGGCCCCTCGCACCTCGATCGTCCATCGGCCGAATCCCGTGATCCGGGCCATGCCGCCAAGCAGCGGCAGCACCACGTCGGCGCGGAGCGCGCCGCCGGAGGAGGTGGCGACCACGGCGAGCGTTGTGTCGCGGTCAACGCCCCGCACATGGACTGAATCACCCCGCCCGGTGAGGGCGAGAAGCAGGAACACCCCGTTCATCGCCGTCCTCTCACGGCGCGTGCCATCTCGCGCTGGTCGTCCTTCTCCTTCATTGCGGCCCGCTTGTCGTGAGTCTTCTTGCCGCGCGCGAGACCGATGCGAATCTTCGCGCGGCCGCGCTTGAAATAGAGCTCCAGCGCAACCACCGTGAGCCCCTGTCGCTCGACCGCGCCGATGAGGCGCTTGATTTCCCGGCCGTGCAGCAGGAGCTTGCGCGTGCGGGTGGCCTCGTGGTTGAATCGGTTCCCCTGTGCGTACGGCGCGATGTGCAGGTTGAGGATCCAGATCTCGCCCTCCTTCACGATCGCGTACGCGTCCGAAAGGTTCGCCTTGCCGTCGCGCAGCGACTTCACTTCGGTCCCCGCAAGCACAATGCCGGCTTCCCATGTGTCCAGAATTTCGTAGTCGAAGCGGGCGCGCCGGTTGCGCGCCACCGGGATGATCTCCTCGGCAGCAGGCTTGGCGGCGGGCTTGGACGTCACGGGCAATGGAGCACGCGGTACGGGAAGTGGGATGCGCAAATCGCAGACTGGAGAGGCTTTTGCCCCTCGACAACTGACGAGCGCGCTCGCCCTTGGGTATCGGCCGCGCCGGGATTAGGTTCCGTTCCTCGCCGAAGTGGTGGAACTGGTAGACGCGCTGGCTTCAGGAGCCAGTGGGCGCAAGCCCGTGGGGGTTCGAGTCCCCCCTTCGGCACTTCTCCCAGTACGATGGGTAGCCGACAGGCTCAGCCGTGGCGTTGCGCGGCCACTTCCGACGGCGGCAAGTGCTCGGGCAATGAGGCGGCGCCATATGTGTTGCGCAGCGCTTCATTGGCCTCCGCCAGATAGGCACTCAGCACTTCCACGGCGCGGGGAAGCGGCGCGCCGGCGCTGCGGGCACCGTCCGAGGCAAACGCCAACAAGACGCGACCGAGTCTCTCGCCACTTCCTGCGGACCCCCCCCGGACCGTGAGGGCCTCGCGGTAAGCGGAAAGCCGATCGTTGAGTTGATGCTCGGCAAGCGCACGCATCCCCGGTTCGACGCGCGAATCGTCGCGCACCGCGCGGAGCAGGGCGCCGAGTACTTCGGAGCCGGTGCGGTCGTTGAGCGCATCCCGTTGCGATGAGAGCACGGCGAGAGCCCACCGGGCATATCGAAGCTCCCAGCGTGCGTGGTCCAGGTCACCGTTGGCGGCGCTGACTGCGAGCCAGCTCACATCGGCGTCGTCAGGCTCGCGGCGCACCGCATCAACGAACGCGGCGGCCCTGCGACCGCGGTCGCGCTCGGCGCGCCACTCGCGCGTAAAGGGTATCAGCACATCGGCCACCAGGCGGAACTGGATCAGACGTGCAACACCGGGAGCCCGACGCGCTGCCGCACGTGTGCCTCCGCGTGGAGCAGATCGGCGAGATGTACGCTGTCGAGTACCTCGTCGATTCGTCGCTGCAACATGACCCAGACCGGGCGAATGCTGCAGTCGTGCGACGCGGAGCATCGCTCGTCGTCCACCGGGTGGCTCTCACAGTGAAGGTCGAACGTCAGGAGCTCCGCGGCCGTGATGATCTCACGCACGGAAATGGCGGACGCCGGGCGCGCGAGCGAATATCCGCCGCGGGCCCCACGGGTGCTCGTCACGATCCCGGCGCGGCGCATCCGGAGCAGGATCTGTTCGACGTAGTCGGTGGGGAGTTTCTCTCCAGCGGCAATGTCGCGCCCCGTCACCGGCCCCTCCTCGGCCCTCTTGGCGAGGTGAAGGGCGCAGATGACACCGTATTCGGCCCAGGTCGTGATTCGCATGAACTGACGATAGGGGACCTCGACGGCGGGAACAAGGCCGCGCCCGTGTCCGCAGCGCCGTCAGCCCCCCAAAGTCCCCCGAGTGCCCGGTACCCCGATCTCCGTCATCTTCCGGAGATCGAGCACCTCCGCAAGGACATCCGGCGGAAGTGTTTTTTCGCGCTCCGCCAGGCTCCGGATCAGCTCGCCCGTGCGGACGGACTCCTTTGCAAGCTCCGCCGCCTTGGCATAGCCGATCCGCGGCGCCAGGGCCGTGGCAAGAGCGGCCGAACGCTCAACCCAGTACGCACACTGCGCCTCGTTGGCCGCGAGGCCGCGGACGCAGCGCTCATCGAGAGCACGTGCCGCTTGCGTCATGATGTGCATTGAGAAAAGGATGTTGTGCGCGATGACGGGCATCATGACGTTGAGCTCGAGCTGTCCGTGCTCGGCGGCAACGCCCACAGTTGCGTCGTTGCCCATGACCTGAAAGCAGACCTGGTTCACCATCTCCGGAATGGACGGATTTACCTTGCCGGGCATGATCGACGACCCGGGCTGAACCGCGGGCAGCGTGATCTCGTCGAGGCCTGTCCGGGGGCCGCTGGCGAGCAGCCGGAGATCGCTCGCTATCTTCGAAAGATCGAGGGCCATGGTGCGGAGCGCACTGCTGAAACCGGCGACGTCACCGAGCGACTGCATCAGCTGCACGCGGTCGGTGCCGACATTGAGTTGCAACCCGGTCATCGATCGCAGGTATGCCACAATGCGCGCCGGGTATTCCGGTTCGACGTTCACGCCGGTCCCCACAGCGCTGCCTCCGATGCCGAGGTCGCTCAGGTACTTCGCGGCGTCGCCCAGCCGGCGAATGCCTCGCTCGATGGAGCCTGCCCACGCCCTGAACTCCTGGCCCAGGCGGATCGGCATGGCATCCTGAAGGTGCGTGCGCCCGGCCTTGACGATATGATCGAACTCTCCCGCCTTCGCCCCCAGGGCGTCGCGAAGGCCGTTCAGCGCGCCCTCGAGCGGCCCAAGTTCGGCGAGCACGGCCAGGCGAATCGCCGTGGGAATCACGTCGTTGGTAGACTGCGCCATGTTCACGTGATCGTTGGGATGGACAGGCGCGTAGGTGCCGCGCCGCGCGCCGAGCAGCTCGTTGGCGCGGTTGGCGAGCACCTCGTTCACGTTCATGTTGTGCGAGGTACCGGCGCCTGCCTGATAGACATCCACTACGAACTGATCACGGTGCAGCCCACCGAGCACCTCGTCGGCCGCCTCCACAATGGCGTCTGCCAGACGGGCCTCGAGGCGCCCGGTATCCTTGTGGGTCAGCGCGGCCGCGCGCTTGATCCGGACCACGGCGTCAACGTAGGCCGGGAGCGGGCCGAGCCCGCTGATCGCAAAGTTCTGTATGGCGCGCAGCGTCTGCACACCGTACAGCGCGCTGGCTGGAACGTCCAGCGCGCCGAGCGGATCCCGCTCGGTGCGGGTGCTCAGGGCGACACCGGCGTTGGAAGGTCGAAAATGGAGATCATATTGAAATACGAGTCCGTCGCTCCCGACACGCGAATGAGCGCCGTGCGCAGACGCTGCGCCAGGACGTCGCGCATGCTCGATCCCGCCCAGAGGGCCGTCAGCGCCGCCGGGACTGTGCCGGTTCCGCCGTCCTTGAAGTCGCAGAACAGCTGGGCATTGAGTCCGGTCCCGGTGCCGTTATTGTACCGGAGCGATACCAGCATTGCCGCGTTTGCGTCCGTCGCGGCGGTCCACGTCAGCGTCATGGGACCCGCGGACGGGACGACGATCGGGTTGAACGTGAACGGTTCGGCCGTCCGGCCCTGCACCGTGACGCCCGGAAAACCCGCGACATCGCCCGGAATCACAAAGGTGATGGTGTCCCCGGGAGTGAACAGAATGCCGGCCGTGGTCGAGAGGCGATAGGTGAAGTCGGTCGTCGACACCTTGCGAAGCGTATCGGTGCGGCCCGACATCTTGATCGCGACAAAACCTCCTCCACCGATTGGCGTGGCGGTAATCGGAGTGGGCACGGCATTCGGATCGTATGCAAGCACGCGGCAGCTGTCGGTTGCAGAGCCCGCAGAGCTGAACGTCGCGCTTCCCACCCGGTAGAAATTGCCCACGGGATTCGTCGTATAGGCGCCCGCCCTGGTTCGGGCATTCAGTGTCACGAGCATCACGGGATTGCCGCCGCTCGACGTGGAGGTCAGTTGGTCGCAGGCGCCGGCAGCGAGAAGCATGCCGGCGACGGGGAGGAGGCTACTGGCGCGACGGAGCATGTGTGGTCCGGTCAGAAGAATGTGGTGCGTCAGGACTCTCTCGCAACGCGAAGAGCAGAAAGCCCAGCGAGACAGTCGCAGCAAGCATCGCGACGCCCAGCCCTGCCACGCTATACCCGTGCAGCACGCCGAACGCCACGCGCCTCGGGTCATCCGCTTGCAGCCCCTCCAGCGGACCGTCGATTTGGGCGCGCAGATGCGCGATCCGCGGATCGATCCCGAACTGCGCGACCGCACACGCGGCTCCCGCCAACAGCGCTGCGGCGGCGGCGCCGGCCGGCGCTCCGTGCCTCCCCGAAAGGAGCGCGACGCCGACCGCCAGCACGAGCCCCGCCACAAAAAGCGTGGGCAGCACGCTACCGACGAGCGTGCCCGCCACCGTGCGGGGCAGGACCCCGAACGCCCGGGGGGCGACGACCGCCACTGTGAGGAGTGCCGCGCCCAGCCAGGCTGCGGTCAGCAGCGCGGCCGCAAGAAGGCGCCACGAAGGACTCATCGTGGTGACAATCGCGGGGCGCCCGGAAGAAACGGATTCGAGCGAATCTCTGCGCCGATCGTTGTGGACGGCCCATGCCCGGAATGCACCAATGTTTCCGGCGGCAATGAGATCAGGCGGTCGAGCGAGGCGCTGAGATCGGCTGAATTGGAGAACGGGAGGTCACTGCGGCCAATCGACCCCGCGAAGAGACAGTCGCCGCCGAACACGACTCCCTCGCCGTAAAATGCGACGTGCCCGGGTGCGTGCCCCGGTACGTGCATGACCGAGAATCGCAGGGTGCCGACGCTCAGCGTGTCGCCGTCCGAAAGCGTGCGGTCGGGCGGAGGCGGTTCCTCGAAGGGCAGGCCGTAGTGCGCCGCCTGCAGTGCCCCTGCGTCGTAGAGCGGCCGGTCGAGCGGATGCAGGTGGATTGGCGCGTCCCATACATCGCGCACGCTCGCAATGCCGCCAATGTGGTCGAGATGCGCATGCGTAAGCCAGATCGCGCCAATCCGCGCTCCCGCTCGATCGACCTCGCGAAGGATGCGCTTGCCTTCATCTCCCGGATCCACAAGCACGGCATTCCCCGACCCGCTGTCGTCGACGATGAGATAGCAGTTCTCCTCGAACGGACCCACTGTGATGGCCGTGACTTTCATACCGTCTCTCGCATCAGCATGGACGGCGGTTCCGGCGCCGGCTGGCCGCTCCTGCGAGCCGTGAGGTACTTCTCGACGGCAATTGCCGCCGTGGTCGCATCGCCGACGGCCGTTGTGACCTGCCGCGTGAGCTGCACGCGCACATCACCCGCGGCGAAGAGTCCTGGAATGGACGTCTGCATGTTCGCGTCGGTCAGCAGGTAGCCGGCGGCGTCGTGGTCCACGTGGCCCTCGATGACACCGGTGTTGGGAGTGAAGCCGACAAAAATGAAAATGCCGGTCGCCACGAGCTCGTCCGCCTTGCCACTCCTGCCATTCCGGATTCGGGCGTGCGTCATCAGGCCGCCCGAGCCGACGATCTCCTCGACCACCGTATCCCAGCGCACTTCGATCTTCGGGTTCGTGAACACCCGCTGCTGCGCGATCTTCGACGCACGGAACTCCGCACGCCGGTGGACGAGATACACCTTCGATGCGTAGCGCGTGAGAAAGTCGGCCTCTTCGCAAGCAGCGTCGCCGCCGCCGACCACGATAATCGTGTGCTCCTTGAAGAACGCGCCATCACAGATCGCGCAATACGAGACGCCTTTGCCCGCGTATGTGATCTCGCCCGGCACTTCGAGCTTCACAGGCGTGCCGCCAGCGGTCACGATCACCGCCGGCGAGCGGAATACGTCCCCGTTCTCGACCGCGGTTTCGAACAGGTCATCAGCGGTCTTGCGCACTTTTTCGACTCGCACGGACGTTCGGATCTCGGCTCCGAACTTGCTCGCGTGCGCATTGAATTTCTCGGCGAGCTCCCAGCCGAGAATGTGCTCGAACCCTATATAGTCCTCGATGACCTCGGTGTTGAGCAGCTCACCGCCAGGAATGCCTTGCTCGAGCACGACCGTCCGGAGCATTGATCGACCGGCGTACATGCCTGCGCACATCCCCGCCGGACCGGCGCCGATGATCACCAATTCGTAGTCGAAAACGGCCACATCTCAATCCGCTGTAAGGTGTTTCAATTTCGCCTGCGCAGCGCCGGATTGGTACCGGGGTGCCACGTGGACCTACTCCACGGCCAGAATCCCCAGCGCCCCGTGGCAGTGCGACACCGTTCCCACGAGCACTCTGGCGCGGCGGCCATCCGCAGCGGCCACCAGCGTGCGCTCGCCACCAAGTACATCGTCCACATCGATCATGCCGACGCCATAGGCTCGATGTGTGCAGTGAAGAATGACGGACGCGTGCAGGTCCTCAGACATTCCGGGCGAGGCTTTCACATGCGCCAACAGTGCAGGTGGCATGCTCCATGTACGCTCTCCTCGCGTGTGAGGGCAGATGCGCGGCTCGATACAGTTCACGGGGCATATCCACTCGGCGAAACTGACATATCTGGTACGGTCCTGTCCTTCGCGCTGCCAGGGAACGCCACCCACCGGCCCCGGCAACTGAACGGTCACCCGCCTGTGCGGCCAGTGGTGTCGTGCGCGTTCCTCGAGCCACTGGAATAGCAGGTGCGGCATCAACGGTGAGGGCACGATTGCGTCGCCGGGATGCGCTTCGCCAGCAAGGAACGCGGAGAAGAACCTGCTCCAGTCCGCCACGCGCAGGTCAAGATCATCCTCCACGGCGGCCGACGCCGCACAGGCAGGGTCGCGGTCAACCACGAGAAGGCGATTGTACTTCAGTGCGCCACGCGCGCTGGCGCGGCGCAACTGCCGCACGTAATACGATCCGTAGCAGCCCCCGCCAACGACGACAATCGTTCCGTACGCCTGCTCGACGGCCGGGCCAGCGCCGGGAGTGTCGTCTTCAGCGCGCTCCATGTCGCCCGCCATCCACAAACAGGACTTCGCCGGTCACATATTCCGACCTGACCAGATAGCCAACCGCTTGCGCGACGTCTTCCGGAGTTCCCACACGCCGCAGCGGTGTGGCAGTCTCATATCGCTTTCGCTCCGCCTCCGGCCAGCCTTCCGGCGCCAGCACCGCACCCGGAGCGACGGCGTTGACTCGTACGCGGGGAGCAAACGCCGCGGCCAGCGCGTGGGTCATTGCTGCCACCGCCGCCTTGCTCACGCCGTGGGGCACGAACGCAGGCCACGACTCAAACCCCATGTGGTCCGATACGTTCACGATCACGCCGCCGGCGTTTCCCATTGCCTTCGCTGCCGAGAGGGAGAGAAAGAAGGGCGCCCTCACGTTCAGGGCGAGGATCTCGTCCCATTGATCAGTGGTGACGGTTTCCAACGGCGTCCGAACCATCGACGCCGCCGAGTTGACCAGCACGTCGAGCCGCCCAAATGCCTGCACCACCGCTTCCACCAGCATGGGCGGTGATTGGGGGTCGGTGAGGTCGGCGGCGAATGGAGCAGCATCCCCACCCGCTTGCTGAATCGCCCGCACCGATTCGCGCGCGCCGTCGGCGGATCCGTTGAAGTGCACGGCCACGCGGCATCCATCAGCTCCCATTGCCAGCGCGATCGCACGCCCAACCCGGCGCCCCGCGCCGGTAACGAGCGCGACCTTCCCGAGGAGCGGGTTCTCCTCGCTCACGCGACTGTTGCGGTCTTCGGCGGAACCCGCGCTGCCAGACGTGCATCCTGACGCTGTACCCATGCCGCAGGGACCTTCATGCAGCCGAGTACGCGCGGCCCCGTGATGGCGCCATGCCAATCCGAGCCGCCGCTCGGCACAATTGAGAAGAACTCGGTCAGCGCGGCGAGTCGGGCAATGTCCTCCGGGCCATGCCCGGGATGCAGAACCTCGATGCCGTCGAGTCCCATCGCAACGAGCGGTTCGATCCGCTCGCGTCGTCCGTCCTGCCCCGGATGCGCGATTACCGCGAGTCCCCCGCTGTCGTGAATCAGGCGCACGCCACAGGCGATGGTCACCGGCTCCTTCTCCACGTTGGCGGGCCGGCCCGCGCCGAGGTACCTGTCAAATGCGTCGCGCGGGTCCCGGGCCCAGCCACCCGCGATGAGCGCGCGCGCCACATGTGGCCTGCCCACCGCCCCGTCGCCCACCTGGACCCAGACCGCTTCAATGGCGATCGGCACGCCGAGCGCATTGAGCTTGTCAACGATGCGCTCCGCCCGCGTCCGCCGCGCAGCCCGCACGGATTGCAACTCCGCCTCGAGCGCGTCGACGCGGGCAATATGGAGCCCCAGCAAGTGAATCTCGCGCGCGCCGTCCGTTACGCTCAGCTCGACGCCCGCGACGATGCGGATACCGAGTCGCGCGCCCGCTTCGCGTGCGGCGGCGACGCCCGCCAGCGTGTCATGATCAGTGAGCGCGAGCGCGGTCAGTCCGGCACGCGCCGCCCTCTCGACCAGTTCGGCCGGCGCGAGCGCACCGTCGGATGCCGTGGAATGCGTGTGCAGGTCGACGAACCCGGACATCACGGCCCCTTCCCCGCCGTCCCGAGCGAACAGCGACTCGTGGGCGCCGCTCACGGGGCGTAGCCGGCCTCCGGCGACGTAAAGCTCGGCTGCGATTCCGCAAACAGAGCGCGCACCTCCGCATCGCTCATCTCGGCGAGCGATTGCTCGCGCGACTGGGTGCCCTGGGGCGAGTAGCGCGTCACGCGCACCACTCGCGCATCGCCGGTGCCGCGCACGAAGAGAAGGCCGAACTCGTCCGCGTCGTACTGCGTGAGATAGCCCGATGGAAACACATTCCACCTCGCGCCCTCGACGTCAATGGTGCGGTTGGGCATCTCAGGCCAGCTCCACTTCCGAATAGATCCGAGCCGGATCGATCACCGGTTCCGGTGCGGCGGCATGTGCGGCAGTGAGCGTTGCCGCGTCCGTCGCTTCCGTGAATTCAATGAATGCGCCGGGGAGCGCGACCTCCTCGAACACCCAGAACTTGCACTTCGCGGCGGCATAGTAATCCTTCCGCACACGGAGGCGTTCGAGATACCTGGCGCGTTCGGGCGCCGGAATAATGGACCGCTGGACGGAGAGGGTCCTGGGCATCGTTCAGAATCCCGTTTCGGGTATGGTCTCGAGCGTGCGCTTCAAGTCGCCCATGAACCGGTCCGCGTCCGCGCCGTCCACCACGCGATGGTCGAAGGACAGGAAGAAGTAGGCGCATGTGCGAATGGCGATTGTGTCCTCACCATCAGCGCCGGCGATCACCTTGGGCCGCTTTTCAATGGCGCCGAGCCCCAGGATGGAAGTCGTACCCACCGGAATGATCGGCGTCCCCATGAGCGACCCGAAGACGCCTGGATTGGTGATCGTGAACGTCGCATCCTGGGCATCGGCTGGCCCCAGCTTTTTCGCGCGCGCGCGCGAGGCAAGATCGTTGGCGGCCTTGGCGAGGCCTGACAGGGAAAGGTCTTCCGCGTTCTTGATCACGGGAACGATGAGTCCCGAGGGTTCGAGCGCCACCGCGATTCCGATGTTGTAGCGCTTGCGGAAAATGAGGTCCGTCCCGTTGACGGCCGCGTTGATGATCGCGTGCCGCTTGAGCGTCAGCACCACGGCCTGAATGATGAACGGGAGGTAGGTCAGCTTCTGCCCGGCCTGCGCCTCGAATGCTCCCCGCATCGCGGCCCGCACGCGCGTCACGCGCGTGAGGTCGATCTCGAAGAACGTCGTGACGTGCGCGGCGACTCGAACGGCCTGCGCCATGTGGTTGGAGGTCAGTCGGCGAAGTTTGGACATCGCCTCGACGACGTCGCCCGGCCATGCTACAGCCGTCGGCTCCGCCAACGGACCGGCGGCGGGCATCGCAACTGCGCGCGGAAGTTCGCCCGGCGCCATGATCGCCGCCGCGCCGGTCTCGAGAAAACCCATCAGGTCGCGCTTGGTCACGCGTCCGGCTATGCCACTCCCCTGCAATCCTGCGATCTCGACGCCGTGCTCGGCGGCCATGCGACGTACGAGCGGCGAGCTCTTCGTGCGGACGCGCTCCTCGAAACTGCCATTCGGGGCGGCGCGGCCGGCCGGCGCAGCACCGTGCGGCTGCCGACCAGGAGGGGACGGCGCGCCGGCACTGGATGGCGCGATCCCTGAGGCCAAGGCCGGAGCCGGGGATGCCGCAGCGCGCGATGCTGCTGCGGCCGACGAGTCCGCTTGGGCGACCGGAGCGGGCGCCGGGGCTGCCGCGCCAATCGCTGCGCCCTTCTCCGTCTCGATGCGCGCAACAACCGTCTGCACTGCCACGGTCTTGCCTTCGCCCACAAGAATCTCGGCGAGCACACCGGCCGAGGGCGACGGGATCTCCGCATCCACTTTGTCAGTCGAGATCTCGAAAATCGGCTCGTCGCGCTTCACCTCCTCGCCGACCTTCTTCATCCACCGGGACACGGTGCCTTCGGCAATCGATTCGCCCATCTGCGGCATGATCACGTCAACTCGAGCCACCTTGCATTCCTCGGTCTTGGGGACCGCGTTTGGCAGGTTTGCCCAACGCCCACAGGACAAGAAGGGGCAGCGTTACGGCGCCGAGGCCGCCCCCAACCATCGCATAAATGTACCAATTGCACGAAGGAATGCCTTCGCATGATGGCGCGCGCGTAAAGGAGGCGACCATCTTCGAGACCAGTACCGCGATCATTGCGCCGCTCACCAGCCCGAGCCAGGCGGCGAAGCATCCGGTCGCCACGCGTCTGCCGGCAGGCACTGTCGGCGGTGCCGGGTCGGTACCCGGGTGCGACATGGCTAGTACCGTGCGGCGCGGCGCGCGGCGGCCATCAGATCCGCCGTCTGCGGAAGAATGAACTCCTCCAGCACCGGTGACGACGCCAGCGGCACGTCGTGGGCCGTGACGCGCAGCACCGGCGCGTCGAGCCACTCGAAGCACGATTCATTGATGCGGGACGTGATCTCTCCGGCAAGGCCACCCGTCCGCGTGTCCTCGTGCGCGACCAGCACACGATTCGTCTTCTTCACGCTGGCGAAAATCGCGTCGTCGTCCAATGGCGCCAACGTGCGAAGGTCGATCACCTCCACCGCGAGCCCATCCTCCTGCCCGAGCTGGTCGGCCGCGTCGAGCGCCTTCCATACCATGGCGCCATACGTAATAATTGTCAGGTCCTCGCCGGTCCGCGCCACGCGCGCGCGGCCAATCGGCGTGACATGATCGCCTGCCGGCATCGTCCCCTTGATTCGGCGGTACAGGAACTTGTGCTCCAGATAGAGCACGCAGTCCTCGTCGCGAATGGCGGCCTTGAGGAGGCCTTTGGCATCTTCCGCAGTGGCAGGCGCCACCACCTTGAGCCCCGGCGTGTGCAGAAAGGCGGCCTCGGGATTCTGCGAGTGGAACGGACCGCCGTGGACGTACCCGCCGCTCGGGCCGCGCACCACCATTGGACACGCGAGCCCGGTGCGATAGCGGGACGTGGCGACATAGTTCGTCAGCATGTCGTAGGCGTTGGCGATGAAATCAATGAACTGCATTTCCGCCACCGGGCGCATCCCCATATGTGCCGCGCCCGCGGCGGCGCCGACGATGGCCGATTCCGAGATGGGCGTGTCGACCACGCGTCCCGCGCCGAACCGCTCCCTCAGCCCGTCGGTCACCTTGAATGCGCCTCCGAATACGCCCACATCCTCGCCAAGGCAGAAGACGTTCGGATCACGCTCCATCTCTTCAAACAGCGCCTCCCGGATGGCCTCGAGATATGTGATCTCGGCCATCAGCGGTACCAGAGCCGCGCGGCCGCTGGGGGCGCCGCGAGGACCCCGCGCAGCGCGTCGGCACCCGTGGGCGAGGGTGAACGGGACGCCAGCTCAACCGCTTCATCCACCTCGGCTGCCACCCGCGCATCGATGGCGCCGATTGCACTCTCCTCAACCTTCACACGGTCGAGGAGCACTCGCAGGTAGCGGTCGATCGGGTCATTATCGGCGGCCCAGCGATCCACCTCGCCGCTCGGCACATACGACTGGTTGTCATGCTCAGCATGACCACGCCTGCGGTACGTCATGAGTTCGATCAGGGTCACGCCACCCCCGTCCCGTGCCCTGTTGACGGCGCGCTTTGTGAGATCATACACCGCGAGCACGTCGTTGCCGTCGGCCCGCTCGCCCACGACGCCGTAGCCGATGGCCTTGTCCACGAATCGCGCGGCAGCGGTCTGCACGCGCGTCGGCGTGGAATACGCGTACCCATTGTTCTCGACAATCACCACGAGGGGGCAACGCTGGACGCCCGCGAAATTCAGGCCCTCATGAAATGCGCCCGTCGACGTCGCGCCGTCGCCGACGTAGACCAGACCGACGCGGCGCTCGCCGCGCATCTTGAATGACAGCGTCACACCCGCCATCACCGACACCATGTTCCCGAGCGGAGAGACGTGTCCGATGAATCCACGGCGGATGTCGGCAAAGTGGAGGCCGAGGTCGCGGCCGCCCGTCGGCGAGTCGGCGGTACCCATGTGCTGCCGGATGACTTCCACCGGCGTCGCACCCTTCACCAGCAGCGATCCGAGATTGCGCGTGAGCGACGACACGACGTCGGCCGGCTCAAGCGCGAACGCGGAGCCGACGGCATCAGCTTCCTGCCCCAGCGACCGGAAGACGCCGCCCACCAGCTTGTTCTGGCGATGCAACGCCACCAGCCGCTCCTCGAGGGATCGCGTCAGGCGCATCCAGTAGTAGAGCGCGAGCTTCTGATCCGTGGTGGGCGTCGGCGGAGGAGCCGCAGGCGTGCCCCGCCTGGCTGCAGCTGCCGCGCGCTTCCCGGCCACGGAATTCAATACGCGGCGAGGGGCGCATGCCGCGGGTCTTCCTGCCGGCGCAGCTGCACGAAGAATTTCTTCACGTTCCGGTCGAGCCGGCTCTCCCCCTGCGCCGACGTTTGCGCCTCGACGAATGCGTAGTGCCCGCCTTCCATCTTCACGCTGAGGGTGAGGGTCACGACTTCCTCCGGCGTGCCGACGACGCCCTCGAACGTGCGCGAGCGGAGACCGGCGGCGGTCTGCCGCATGCCAATCGTTGGGAAAAAAGCATGAGCCGCCGCGAGCACCGTGTCGGGAGGCAGCTGCGAGCGATAGAAGTGCATCATGGCTTGGTGGACGCTCCAGGTTCGGCCGCCGGGCGGATGGTCTGGCGCCAGTCGTCCTCGGGCTTCTGAAGGGCCAGTGTGGAATCGCGGCGAAACTGCACATTCATCGCCCACTCGCCGGCGGTGAGAAACATCAGCCTCGCGTGATATGTGCCCACCTCGGGACCGTAGAGGAATCCGTCCCATATGGTCTTGCCATCCGAGTTCGTGGCAAAGATTCGTCCTTGCCCGCCGGCGATCGGTTCGTGGGTCTTCTTGTCGCGGACAAGTACCGTGTAGCGCGTGGGCTCGAGCGCAATCGGCGGCACGGGGTCCGACGAGACCCGCAATTCGAAGTCCTTCGTCCACACCCGCATGTCGGTTGCAGGATGCGACGGGCCGCTGCACCCGAGCAGCAGCGCGCCCAGAGCGAACACCGCCTGCTTCATGCGTAGTACTCCAGTCCGAGGTGCGTGATCTGCTCCTCACCCATGAGATGGCGGAGCGTGTTTTTCAGCTTCGTCTGCTGAATAAAAAGATCGTGCTCCGGCTGAAGGCCCGCAGCCGCCATCGGCGACTTGTAATAGAAGCTTAACCATTCCTGAATGCCCTTCATCCCGGCGCGCTGGGCAAAGTCGCTGAAGAGTGCCAGGTCGAGTACCAGCGGCGCCGCGAGGATCGAATCCCGGCATAAAAAGTTCACCTTGATCTGCATCGGATAATTCATCCATCCGACGATGTCGATGTTGTCCCACCCTTCCTTGTTGTCTCCTCTTGGCGGATAGAAGTTGATCCGCACGACGTGCGAGAAATCCGCGTAGAGGTCCGGGTATGTCTCCGGCTGGAGGATTGTGTGCAGGACCGACAGTTTTGATTCCTCCTTCGTTTTGAACGACGCCGGGTCGTCCAGCACCTCACCATCGCGATTGCCGAGGATGTTGGTCGAGTACCAGCCCCTGAGACCGAGCATTCGCGCCTTGAGCCCTGGCGCGATCACCGTCTTCATCCATGTCTGACCGGTCTTGAAGTCCTTGCCGGAGATCGGCACCCCGCGTTCGTTGGCGAGCTGGACCAGCGCGAGCGTGTCCACCGCAAGGTTGGGCGCCCCGTTGCAGAACGGTGCGTCCTCCATCAGGGCGGCCCACGCGTACAGCATGGAGGGTGCAATGGTCTCGTCGTTGCACTCCATCGCCCGCTCGAACCGCTCGAGCGTGGAATGCGTCGGTCCCGGCGTGATGTAGATCTCGGTCGATGCGCACCATACGACGACGAGCCGGTCCAACTGATGCCGCGACTTGAAGTCCCGGATGTCGGCGCGAATCTGTTCTGCGAGCTCGCGCTTTGTCGCGCCCGTCTTGACGTTCGTTCCATTGATGCGCGTGACGTATCGGTTCTCGAACACCGCAGGCATCGGTTCGATGCCGCTGAGAAAATCCGCGATCGGGCCCAGGTGCCGCTCCTCGAGTACGCCCGCCTTGCGCGCAGCCGTGAGCGCATCATCCGGAATAGGATCCCAGGCGCCGAAAACCAGGTCGTCGAGGGATGCGAGCGGAATGAACTCCCTGATCAGCGGCGAACGCCTGTCGGTGCGCTTGCCCAGTCGGATGGTCGCCATCTGCGACAGCGACCCGATCGGCTTGCTGTGGCCGCGCCGGATGCTCTCAACGCCGGCCATGAAGGTCGTCGCGACGGCGCCCAGGCCGGGCGTGAGGATCCCCAGGCGACCGCTGGCAGGGCGAATCGAGGTCGGAGGCGGCACAGAGCGGAGCGGAAGGCCCGGGTGGGGAACGTCTAGCGCGGCGACTGCGCGTGCACCGGTGTCGCTGGCCCCATCCCATCCGGACTCGAGCTCGCCGGCGGGGCGGTCCCCGAGGGGGCCAGCCCGACCGCGATCGGCCGTGGACGCGTACGTGCCGTCGTTGCGCGGTGCACGAAGGCTATCCGCTGAATCGCCGTGACCCACGACGTGACCGCGAGCAGGGTGATGATCCCCTTGAGCACCCACCCATCGAAGGCGAGTCCGAAGAACGCCTGAGGGGCGGACAGCAGAACCACCCGTTCGGCGCGCTGGATGAGTCCGACCTTCGCGTCGATTCCGAGTCCCTCCGCCCGCGCCCGCGTATAGGACGTGAGGAACGTGCCGAGGATGGCGGCGAGGCAGACGACGACCATCGGAACACTGTGTCGTGTGGTCTCGGTGGCGTAGAACACCGTCAGCCCCGCGAGGATCGCGCCGTCCGAGATCCGGTCGAGCGAGGAATCGTAGAACGCCCCGAACTTCGTCTCGCGCCCGGTCCGGCGCGCAACCGTGCCGTCGAGCACATCGAACAACGCGGTGAGGCCGAGCACCCATCCAGCAATGCTGATGTGCCCGAACCCATAGATGACCGCCGCGGCAAGCGTGCACGCCGTGCCCAGGGTGGTGATCACATTCGGGTTTACGCGGTGGCGCACGAGAAGGTCCGCCACCGGCTCGATCACGCGGAGGTATCCGGCCTTGACCGAGTCCCAGAGTTTGCTCATTCCGTCAGCAAGTTACGAGAGCGTGGAAGGCGGGGCAACGGCCGCCAGGCGGCCCTCAGCGGTAGATCAGAAATGGCTTTACCGACTCCCGAAACGCAATCACCGCCGGCAGCTCGCGGTCGAGCACGGCATCGGGTTCCTCACCCCGCAGTAATGCCTCGCGCACTCGCGCCGCGCCGAACCGATCGTCAAAGGCTGCGGATCGAATCTTGAGCGAGTCACCGGAGGTCATGGCAATCGCCCAGAACAGCGAGGCGCCCACGCGCGACGCATTCACCACGTTGCGGTCGGTAACATGGATCCTGACTCCCGGAATGCCGCGCCCGGCATACTTGCCGTCGGTGGGCGTCTCGGGCGTGAATGATTCGGCGTCGAACCGCACGCCGGGTATGGGCCGGTCGCGTAGCAGCTCGACCACTTCGCGCGCCTTCATCCAGGGGGCGCCCACGCGCTGAAAAGCCTCGCCGGTGCCGCGGCCAACCGAAACATTCGTCGCCTCGAACGCGACGAGCCCGGGGTAGAGCAACGCGCTGGTGAGAGAGGGCAGGTTCGGCGAGGGCCTGACCCATGGGAGCTTCGTCTGGTCGAACCACGCGTCGCGGCGCCACCCGCGCATGGGCACAACCGTGAGGTTAGCTCCGATCTCGAGCTGTGCATTGAAGAGTTGGGCCAGTTCGCCCATCGTCATTCCGTGCCTGAGGGGCGCGGGATATAATGCGTAGGCCTTGCCCGGTGCGTTCGGCCGCGGATCGTTCGGGTTGGCAATCGCCGAGTCGAGCAGGGGACCCTCAACGCGAGTTCCGGTGATCGGGTTTGGACGGTCCAGGACGAGGATGGGTATGCGGTGGCGCGCCGCGGCGCGCATGGCATACAACATGAGGCCCGTGTACGTCCAGGTGCGCGTACCGATGTCCTGTAGGTCGACGACTATCGTTTCCACACCGACCAGCAGCGAATCCGGAGGCGGAATGGTCTGGTCAGCATACAACGAGTGCACCATCAAGCCGCTTTGCGAATCCACGCCGCCCGGCAGGTTCGGCCGGTCTTCCGTCCCCGCCAGCCCATGCTCAGGAGAGAAGAGCGCAACCAGCGTCGCGCGTGCCTTTCGCGCACGGGGATCCTTCGTAAGAAGTTCGACATCCGGAGTGCCGTGCTCATCCACGCCCGTTTGATTCGTGATGAGTGCCAGGCGCCGCCCCGTGATGAGGCCGATCCGCTCATCGAGCAGCACCGAGATGCCGGGGCGCACGCGTTCCGGACGTACGGGTCGCGTGCGCTGCGCAAGGGCAGGCGCGCCCGTCGCGATTGCCAGGATCAGCCCGATCCACATCCTGCTCCACGCTCCCGGTCGCGCATGAACGAGAGACTTCACCGCATCCTCCTGCCTGGTGCCGCCATCGCCCTGTTGTCGTGCGCGCCGCCGCGGGCCACCGCGCCTTCACCGTCGGTTCGTACCGCGCCGCCTGCCATCACGCCGTCACTCGTCGCGCCGTTGAGCGCCGATGGGCGAACATGGATCGAGCGCACCCTCGCGTCGATGACCGTGCGCCAGCGCGTCGGCCAAATGGTGATGGTATGGGTGCTCGGTGACTACGCCAGCAGCACGGATTCATCGTACCTGGAGGTGAAGCGCTGGATTGTCGACGATGGCGTGGGCGGCGTGATCATGTCGCTCGGATCTCCGGTCGAGGTTGCCGCAAAGCTTAACGACTTCCAGCGTCTCGCGACGAATCATGGCCTGCCCCTCCTCGTCGCCTCGGACCTCGAGCCGGGACTGGGACGGCTGGAAGGGGGCGTCTTTGCCCCCTCGCTCTACACCGCCGGCAGCGCCACGGTCCTCCCGAGCAACATGGCGATCGCGGCCACCGGACGGGTTGAAGACGCGGAGGTCGCGGGGACCATCACGGGGCGCGAGGCCCGGGCCATTGGCATTCACCTCGTGTTCGCACCTGTGGTGGACGTGAACAACAACCCCGCCAACCCCGTCATCAATACGCGCTCGTTCGGTGAGGACCCGGAGACTGTGGGACGGCTCGCGGCAGCATTCGTTCGCGGCGTGCAGCGCGAGGGTGTGGCGGCCACGGCCAAACATTTCCCCGGGCACGGCGACACGGATGCGGACTCCCACCTCACGTTGCCGATCGTCAGAAGCGACCGCGCAAGGCTCGACACGGTGGAGCTCGTGCCGTTTCGCGCGACCATCGCCGAGGGCATCACGGGCGTGATGACAGCGCACATCGCGCTGCCCGCCATCGGGCGCGATACGATACCCGCCACACTCGTTCCGCGAATCGTGACCGGCCTGTTGCGCGACACGCTGCACTTTCAAGGACTGACTGTCACGGACGCCCTGTCCATGGAGGGTGTGGGTCAGGGCTATAGTGTCGAACGGAGCGCCGTGCTGGCGGTCCTGGCCGGGGCCGACATGCTGCTCAAGCCGACTGACACGCGGCGCGCGATCGATGCGGTCGTGGCGGCCGTCGAGCGCGGCGAGATTCCCCGCGAGCGCATTGACGCGTCGGTCCGGCGCCTGCTCGAGCTCAAGCTCAGGCTCGGCGCCGTACAGCATCCCATCGTGGCGCTCGATTCGCTTCGTGATGTGGTGGGCTCCGCCTCTAATCGCGAAGCAGCCGATGGCATCGCACAGCGGGCGATCACCCTGCTGCGCGACGCGCGCTCCCTGGTGCCCGTGCACGCGGATCAGCCTACGATCATCGCAACATACGCTGGCGAGCTCGACATCGAAGCGGGACGCGCCTTCACCACAGAACTGCGCAAGACGCTCCCCCGCGCCCGCCTCGCGCGGATTTCACCGCGCACGTCCCGAAAGGAACTCGATTCGCTCGTGGGCTCCGCCGAGCGGTTGGTGATCGATACGCACGTGCGCACGGTTGAAGGCGAGGGACGCTTCGCGTTGGCGCCACAGGTGGCGGCATGGCTGGATTCGCTTGCGACCATACACTCGGTCATCGTCGCCGCCCACGGCAATCCGTACCTCCTCCGCGAGTTCCCCCATGTTGGGACGTACCTCGTCACGTACGGGCGGGGACCCGCCCTCGAGCGTGCCGCTGCCCGCGCTATAGCCGGACGCGCGCCGATCGGCGGACGATCACCGATTTCGCTGCCTGGATTCTTCAAGCGTGGTGACGGACTGCAACGCCCCTTCGCAGGGTCCGATGACGCGGGCCGTGGCCATGGCGCCGGGCCGGCCAACGATGGCAGCGAGCCCGCGCCCGCGGATCGAACGCAAAGCCCAGCCGACTCCGTCGCGAGACTTCTCAGCGATAGCATTCGCGTTCTGCTTGACCGCGCCGTCGCGGACAGCGCGTTTCCAGGTGCGTTCGCCGTCGTCGGCCGGCATGATCGCGTGCTCGCGCAGTACGGTGCGGGCAATCTCGACTGGGCCCCGTCACCGCGGCCTGACGCGCATACCCTCTGGGATCTGGCATCGCTCACCAAGGTCGTTGCCCTCACGTCCGCCATGGCACAGCTCGCGCAGACCGGGCGAATCGACCTCGACGCGCCGGTTCAGCGCTACCTGCCCGGCTGGCAAGGCCCGGGGAAGAATCGTGTCACCGTTCGCCACTTGCTCACGCACTCCTCGGGACTACCTGCGTGGCGTCCGATCTATAAGGAGGCCGACTCTCCGGAGGCCGCTCTCGCACGCGTGTACGAGACACCGCTCGATACGCTTCCGGGGGTCCGGATGGTCTACTCCGACCTCGGCGCAATTCTCATGGGCGAGATCGTGCGCATGGTCAGCGGTGAGCGCATCGACCATTGGTTCGGCAGGCACGTGGCCGAGCCACTTGGCATGCGCGAGACAATGTATCTGCCACCCAGATCCCTGCTCCCTCGCATTGCGCCGACTGAAGTAGATCCGTGGCGCCAGCGCCACCTTCGCGGCGAGGTGCACGATGAGAACGCCTACGCCCTGGGCGGTGTCTCCGCACATGCGGGACTGTTCAGCTCCGGGCACGATCTCGCGCGCTTCGCCCGGATGTATCTCAACGGAGGCACGCTCGATGGCGCGCGCATCTTCTCACCGGAAACCATCCGGCTCTTCACCAGGGTGCAGGATTCCACGTTCTCCAACCGGGCCCTCGGCTGGGAAACCCCCAACGGCGAGAACTCCGCGGGTCACATCATGAAGCGGCCCGCGTTTGGGCACACGGGATTCACCGGCACTTCCCTGTGGATCGACCCCGCGCGCGACGTGTTCATCGTCCTGCTTACGAATCGCGTCAATCCCACGCGGACGAATCTGAAGATCACCGCGTGGCGCCAGGCGATTGCCGATCTCGTCATGCGCCTCATCCCCCGCGCCGCCTCCTGACATGACCATCACTGGTATCGACTGGGCCATCGTCGCCGCCTACTTCGCGCTTTCCACCGGCATCGGCCTCTGGTTCACCAAGCGCGGAGGCGAGAGCCTCGACCAGTACTTCCTCTCGGGGCGGCAGGTGCCCTGGTGGCTCGCGGGGACGGCAATGGTGGCGACTACCTTCGCGGCCGACACACCGCTCGTCGTCACCGGACTTGTCGCCACCAAGGGTGTCGCCGGCAACTGGCTCTGGTGGAACTTCGTGATGAGCGGAATGCTGACCGTGTTCTTCTTTGCCCGTCTGTGGCGGCGGGCAAACGTCATGACGGACGTGGAGCTCGCGGAGGTGCGTTACAGCGGCAAGCCGGCCGCACTGCTCCGCGGCTTTCGCGCCCTGTACCTCGCCATCCCGATCAACCTGATCATCCTCGGTTGGGTCACGCGGGCGATGATCAAGATTCTCACGATCTCGCTCGGGCTGAACGACGTCCTGATCGGCGGCTTGACCGTGAGCGGCGAAGTCGTGGCCGTCGGTATCTGTTTCGTCATCACGGTGGCATACGCCGTCGCCGCGGGCATGTGGGCCGTGCTCTGGACCGACCTCGTGCAATTCGTGATCAAGATGAGCGCCGTTATCATACTCGCCGTCTACGCGGTGCGCGCCGTGGGCGGCATCTCCGTCATGAAAGCGAAGCTCACGGAACATTTCGGGAGCGAGGCCGCTGCGCTCTCGGTACTCCCCGTGAGCGCCTCAGAGGGCGGCCTGCACGCCTACGCATGGATGCCGCTGCTCACGCTCTGCGTCTACCTGAGCGTGCAATGGTGGGCCGCCTGGTATCCAGGCGCGGAACCTGGCGGTGGCGGATACATCGCGCAGCGGATCTTCAGCGCGAAGACGGAACGCGACGGCGTGCTGGCCACGCTGTTCTTCAATATTGCGCACTACGCGCTGCGCCCCTGGCCCTGGATTGTCACCGGGCTCGCGACGGTCATTCTCTACCCGACGCTCCAGGACAAGGAGTCGGGATACGTGAAGGCATTCGTCGATCTGCTCCCCACTCCGTGGCGCGGATTCATGCTCGCAGGCTTCGCCGCCGCCTACATGAGCACCGTGGGCACGCACCTGAACTGGGGCGCGTCGTACCTGGTGAACGACTTCTACAAGCGATTTCTGAAGCGGGACGGCACCCAGAAGCACTACGTTGCCGTTTCGCGTGTCGCGACGATCCTGCTTTTCTTCGCTTCAATGGGCGTGACCTCGCAACTCTCGAGTGTTGAAAAGGCGTGGGAGCTGCTCCTCGCACTTGGCGCGGGTACTGGCCTGGTCTTCATTCTCCGCTGGTACTGGTGGCGCATCAATGCCTGGAGCGAAATCTCCGCCATGATCGCGAGCTTCGTCGTCAGCCTGCTCTCGTTCGCGTACATCAAGCCGCGCTTCGCCGCCGACGACCCGAACGCGACGGCGGTGGTCATGGTCGTCACCGTCGCGGTGAGCACGATCGTCTGGATTACCGTCACCTTCCTCACGCCGGCAGAGAAGTCATCGACGCTCGAGGCGTTCTATCTCCGCGTGCGGCCTGGTGGTCCCGGGTGGGCCGCCATCTCCACGAGACTCGGCCTTGGCCGCGAGCCCATTCCCGGCGGCGCCCTCGCATGGACCAACTGGATCGCGGGAATCGTGGCGGTCTACGCCACCCTCTTCGGCATCGGCAAGATCATCTTTGGCTACACCAGCGCCGGACTGATCATGCTCGCCGTTGCGGCGCTCAGTTTCTACTGGATTTCCCGGTCTTTCAGGGGCGAGCTTGCGACCGGAGCGATGCTCCCTCCGGCGCAACAATCACGGTAAACGACGTGGACCCGCGAGCCTCGAGGACCACGCGAACATCAAACCCTCCGGCACGCCTGAAGCCTTCGCCCCCCCAACCCACATTCAGCGTCTCGCTCCGCGTGTCCGCGGAGCTCACCACGACGTGATACTCCCCATACGCCGGGCGCTTGACGACCACGCTCGCAGTGCAGTTCGCCTCGGTGGAATGCGGATCTCCGTAGTTGTCGCACTCCACATGACCTTCCGACGCGGGAATGATTGAAGCCGAGTCGGCTGGTGATGCAGTGGGAGTATGCCGCCCGTCAGGTGCGACGACATCGATGTCAACGGCAGATCCCGCGACCGAAAAGAACCCTGGCTCCATCGGAGCTACCACGCGCCCAGCCTGCTCGCGGGCCGTCGGACGCGAAAGCAGCGTCCATGAGAGCGCCGCCGCGCCGGCAAACAGCAGCACGAGCAGCACGATCGGCACCACTTCGGAAAACGCCCGCCCCACGAGGTTTGGTTTGGTCACGTTCGAGCAGTCAAAGTACCACGTCAACCCGCATCAACCCGCATCAACTCACGTCAACCGGCGCCCACCCATTGCCAGTTGTCCTGAAATCGGAGTGCAACCGACCGCGGCCGTAGGTCTTGATCAACCAGGGGCTTACGGGGATCTGCGCCGGTCGTCCTTTCCAATGGACTCTACCGCCGAATTGCCCTATATTTACTCTCAAGTGTGGCCTATCGCTCGCACACATCGTTTTGCCTGGAGGCCAGCTGTATGAGCACGATCAACCAGCCGGAAGTCGCCCTGAGCATCACCCCGGCGGCTGCCGTTGAAGTAAGGAAGTTCATGGAAGTCGAGAAAGTGTCGCCCGACGTAGGCGGCCTCCGTGTCAGCGTGCAGCCCGGAGGCTGTTCCGGCTTCAAGTACAGCCTGCTCATCGAAGACCAGCCGGCCGAAGATGACACGGTCATCTCACACGAGGGCTTCAAAGTGCTGGTCGACCCTTTCTCGATGCAGTACTTGAGTGGGGTCACGATCGACTACGTCACGTCAATGCAGGGCTCGGGATTCACATTCAAGAACCCCAACTCGACTGGCGGCTGCGGCTGCGGTAGTTCATTCTCGGCGTAGTCCGTCCGGAGATGGCGCGACCCGCTTTTGGCGCCGCTCTCACTGCCCGTCCATCTGAAGTAAGTGGTGAGGTCCGCGATTCCTTGGCGAATCGCGGACCTTTTCACCCTCAGGGGGTCAGAGCACCGCACACGGTGCTCGAGCGCATCCGCACCATCGTGTTTGACAGCCACGCCGAGATCGCGAGGGCGGTGGCCGCTCGCATCGCCACGCTGATTCGCGAGCGCGCCGCGGCTGGGCAAAACACCGTGCTCGGCCTCGCAACCGGCTCCACGCCCATTGGCGTCTACCGCGAGCTTATCCGCATGCATGCGGAGGAAGGCCTCAGCTTCCGCAACGTCGTGACGTTCAACCTCGATGAGTACTGGCCGATGCCACCCGGTAGCGTCCACTCGTACCATCGGTTCATGTGGGAGAATTTCTTCTCGCATGTGGACGTTGTGCCGGCGAACGTCCATTTGCTGAATGGTGAAGCCAAGCGGGAGCATGTCGAGGAGGAATGCGTCGCCTACGAGGCGGCCATTCGCAGTGCGGGCGGCATTGACCTCCAGCTCCTCGGCATCGGCAAGACGGGGCACATCGGGTTCAACGAACCTGGCTCGGGCGCCCAGAGCCGCACTCGCCTCGTCTATCTCGATAATGTCACACGCCGCGACGCCGCCGCTGATTTCTTCGGCGAGGAATACGTGCCGAGGGAAGCCCTCACAATGGGCATTGCGACGATCCTGGAGGCACGGGAAATCGCCATCCTCGCGACCGGCGAGCACAAATCCGCGATCGTCAGGCGCGCCGTCGAAGGCGAGGTCAACGTCGAGGTTGCCGCGACCTTCCTGCAGGGCCATCCCAACACAACGTTCCATGTCGATTCGGCCGCTGGTGCCGACCTCACCCGTGTGGCCACGCCGTGGCTCCTCGACGAAGTCGAGTGGACGCCCGACCTCACGCTCCGCGCCGTCGTCTGGCTCTCGCGCACCACGGGCCGCGCGATCCTCAAGCTGACGCAAGCAGACTACGCTGAAAACAAGCTTTCATCGCTCGTCGCGCGGCATGGATCGGCGGGCGCCCTGAACGGCGAGGTCTTCAACGTCCTGGGCGCAAAGATCCGCGGCAAATCCAAGCTGCCCACCGGTCGCCGGATTATCTGCTTCTCGCCGCATCCGGACGACGACGTCATCTCCATGGGCGGCATCCTGCGCAAGCTCGTACTCAACCGTAACGAGATCACCATCGCGTACATGACCAGCGGCAACATCGCGGTATTCGACCACGATGTCCGCCGCTACGTGGACTTCCTCGAGCGCCTCGCGCACGATCGGGGCGTCGGAAGCGAACAGGTCCGCGAGCTTGCCGCCAGGGTGCGTGCCTTCCTCGCCCGCAAGCAACCTGGCGACGTCGACATCCCCGAGATCCAGGACATCAAGCGCATCATCCGGGAAGCCGAGGCGGTGAGCGGACTCGAGACCGTGGGACTCGCGGAGAAACACGCCCGGTTTCTGAATCTCCCCTTCTACCAGACTGGCCGCGTCAAGAAGGAGCCAGTCGGGCCCGCCGACGTCCGGATCGTCCGCGAATTGATTGAGGAGCTGCAGCCCGGCATCATTTTCGTCGCCGGCGATCTTTCAGACCCCCACGGCACGCACAGGATGTGCAAAGAAGCCATCGACGCCGCCCTCGCGGAGATTTTCTCCTCTCGGCTCTCATCTCCCGACGCCCCTCAACTCTCGACTCCCGACCCGCGACCTTCAACGCTCGACCCGCGGTCCTCAACTCTCGACGGTTCCATTGAAGTTTGGCTCTACCGCGGGGC
>DASZZO010000193.1:0-20361 GCA_035544915.1 Gemmatimonadaceae bacterium
GCGTCGATGCCTGAACGAGGGAGCAACTCCGTGAGAGCCGGGGCCAGGACGAGTGCGTAGATGACGGAATCCATTCCGTCGAGCATCCACCCCGACCAGGCGGCCCAGAACCCGAGAATTTGCTGCCGGTTGAGCCTCGTGCGGGCGAACGTCGGCGAGGCGGCGGTGGCTTCAGACATGGCGGCGGCGGAGAACATAGCTGGGCGTGCTGGCGGGCGTTAGCATAAATGAGCAGTCGGACAGCGAGCCGGATGATCAGACGTCGCGCACCTTCGTCCTGTGAGAATGGCATGCTCCCGTTGAAGGCATCGGCGGTCCTTGTTGCGCTCACGCTTCTCCCCTGTGCGTCGCGCGCGCAGGACCCGGCAGCGAGTGCGCGCGCCAAGCAGGACGTCCTCTGGAACCGCATGCAGGACTCCGTGCGCAAGATCGCGCAACAGACAGACGCGGTGATGGGCGTCGCGATCCTCGACCTCACGGACGAGCGCACCTTCCTCCAGGACGCGGACGTGGTCTACCCCACGGCGAGCACGATCAAGATCGCCGTGCTCGCGGAGCTGTATCGGCAGAACGAACGCGCGGCGGGTGGGGGGGCTGGCGCGCGGTTCGCCGATCTCTACACCGCCGATGCGAAGGACGTCGTCGGCGGAAGCGACATCATGGGGGGTCTCACTCCGGGCGTCACGCGCGTGACGAACCGGGACCTCGCCACCATGATGATTGCCGTCAGCGACAACTCCGCCACCAACGTCCTCATCGATCGTGTGGGCCTGGAGAACGTGAACGGCTGGCTGGCGCAACTCGGCCTCAAGGACACTCGGCTCCGGCGCCATATGATGGATGTGAAGGCGGCGCAGCAGGGGCGCGAAAACACCGCCACGCCACACGAGCTCGTGACACTGCTCGCGGCGCTCTATCGCGGGCAGGTGCTCAACAAGGCGAACACCGATGATTTCTTCAAGATGCTCGGCACGCACAAGGACAGCTTCATCCCGCGACTCCTGCCTGCCGACCTCGCCATCGCCAGCAAGCCGGGGGAACTTGATGCCGTGCGGAACGACGCCGGGATCGTGTTCGTTCCAGGCCGGCCATTCGCGATAGCCGTGATGACGACGTTCGGCCCGGACGAGCGCGCGTCGGAACTGGCCATCGCTCGCATCGCGCGTGCGGCGCACGGCTACTTCGAGCGCGTCGCCAGGAGTTCGCCACTCGGCCGGGTCGTGCGTTGAGATGGTCGGCGCGAAAGCGTTCAAGGGAGTGCTTGTGCGGCCGGCGGGGGTCGGCACGTGGACTTTCGTGCGCATTCCGTTCGACCTCGCGGCGGCTGCGGGAACGCGCGCGCAGGTGAGAGTGCGCGGCAAGATCAACGGCGTGTCATACGAGACGAACGCGCTTCCCGATGGCAAGGGTTCGCACTTCATGGTGGTGAATGGCGCGCTCCGAAAGCGGATTGCGGCCGAGGCGGGAGATGCGGTCTCCTTCACCGCTGAACTTGACCCGAGGCCCCGCCCGATATCCGTTCCGGCTGACCTCCAGCGCGCGTTGAAGCGCAGGCCAAGGCTCCTGAAAATGTTCAAGGCGTTGGCCCCGTCGCACCAGCGGCGCTACATCGGGTGGATCACGGAGGCGAAGGGCGGCGAGGCGCGGGAACGGCGCGTGGCGGCGGCGCTGAAGCGGATGGCGAACGGGGAGCGCTGATGTTCTCCGCTTGCATTTTCTGTCACACCGATCTCGGGACCAACGAGTCCGTGCCGGACTTTCCGGTGGGCCGGCGGCTGGCGTTCGATGCGCGAAATGGAAGACTCTGGGTCGTCTGCACACGATGCGGACGCTGGAACCTCACGCCGCTCGAAGAACGTTGGGAAGCAATCGAGCGATGCGAGCAGCTGTTTCGCGACACATGGCTGCGCTTCTCCGTCGAGAACGTCGGGTTGGCGCGCACGCGTTCGGGGCTGGAACTGGTCCGCATTGGGCCAGCGCTCCTTCCGGAGATCGCGTCGTGGCGCTATGGCGCGAGACTGCAACGGTGGGCAAGGGATACCGGAGACGAACGCTCGCTCTGGTGGCGCGGCAGTCATGTCCTCGCGCGGAGAGTTGCAGGCGTGCTGGCGCGAGGGGCAACGGTCGTCGGCCTGAGCGACGAAACGGTGCTGCGGGTCAGCACGTACCATCGCACCAATGCCGTTCTTGCACGCAGCGTTGACGAAAATAGTCGGCGCGTGGTGATCAGGTACGCGCATCTGTCTGCGGCGGAGCTCGTCCGGCCAGATCCCGACCGACCGTGGCGGTTGCGGGCAGCGCATGATGACGGCGTCTCGACACTCGCTGAAGGCACCGGGCTTCGAGCAGCCGGCAAGATGCTCGCCGCACTGAACTTTGGCGCCGCCAGCAAGGCCGAGGTGCAATGGGCGATCGCGAAACTCGGCGATGCCGGCGATCCCAGCGGATTTTTCACCCGGATCGCGAGGCTGGCGATGCGCACGTCGTGGGGACGTTTTCCTGATGCCCCGAGCGATGCGCCTTCCGAGCCGACGGAGCACTCGGTGGCTGAACGACTGGCCCTGCGACTCGCCAACCGATCGTTCTGGGGTCGCGGCGGAACTACCAGCGAGCGCCAGACGCCGCTCTACCGGCTGCCCTCGGTGGACCGGCTGGCGCTCGAAATGGCGGCCAACGAGGACGTCGAGCGCCGGGCCATGGAGGGCGAGCTCGCAGAACTTCGCGACGCGTGGAGGGAAGCCGAGGAGATTGCGTCCATCGCCGACAACATGTTCGCCGGCGAGACGTACGAGGAGTTCAAGCGGCAGTACTACCTCCGATTGCGGACGGAGAGCGGGTCCTCCTGAACTCAGGGCATCACCGCGGCCAGGACGCAGGTGGGCCGAAAGTCGCGAATGGCAATCGTCTGCAGGTCAGCGTCCGGCGCGTCCCGCCCGTGACGCGCACTCCGCTGACCTGTTCAGTGGAGCAGGTGCGGGCGCAGGCAAACGTTTTCGCCGCTCGCGGTGTCCAATCAGTACCATGACCAGAACTCCCACCGACCTCCTGTATGGGACCCTCAACGTGCTCGTGCTCAAGAGCCTCAGCTGGAAACCGATGCACGGTTACGCGATCTCCAACTGGCTCCGCGAGCGAACCGGCGGAACGCTCGTCATCGACGACGCCGCGCTCTACAAGTCGCTGCACCGCCTGGAGGAACAGGGCGCGATCAGCAGCGCGTGGGGGATGTCCGAGAACAACCGGCGCGCCAAGTACTACCACCTGACCGCCGCCGGGCGCCGACAGCTCCGGAGCGAACGCACTGCCTGGCAGGCATACGCCCTTGCCGTTGCCCGGGTGCTACGGACGGCCTGACGGATGTGGCCGCTGCCGGGGATTCCGCGCGCGTTCCGCCTCGCCATCCGGCGCCGGGCGAGTACCGACCTGGAGGACGAGTTCAGCTTCCATCTGGACATGCGGGCGAATGAACTGATTGCACGCGGCTGGAATCCCGAAGCCGCGCGCGCCGAGGCGCGGCGGCAGTTCGGGGACGTGGACGACGCACGCAACTTTTGTCGCCGCACGGACGAGCGGCTGGAGACACGCACGATGCGCATGGAACTGCTCACCGAACTCCGCCAGGATGCGGGCTACGCGGTCCGCACGCTGCGCAGGGCGCCCGGGTTCACCCTCGTAGCCGCGCTCACCCTCGCGCTTGGCATCGGTGCCAACACCGCGATCTTCAGTGTGGTGCGGGGCATTCTCCTTCGCCCGCTGCCCTTCCAGGATCCGGACGGGCTCGTGATGGTGGCGGCGTCATACAGCGGCAGCAAGCCGGCACCCCTCTCGCCCGCCAATGCCTATGACTGGCGCGAGCAGAGCCAGTCGTTCTCGTCGATGGCCGTGCTCGATGGACATTCGGCGGTGCTCACGGGCGACGGCGAACCCGAGCGGCTCCGCGGATTCGACGTGAGCGGCGATTTCTTCTCGTTGCTCGGGGTACGAGCGGTACGCGGTCGCACGGCGTTCACGGCCGAGGAGTCGGCTTGGAAGGGCCCCAAGTCGGTGCTGATGGCGGAGTCGGTGTGGCGCAGCCGATATGGCGCGGACTCGTCTCTCGTCGGACGGCTGATCACACTCGACAACGAACGATACCAGGTGGTCGGCATCGTGCCGTCGGAATCGGCCTGGCCCACCGGGGCCGTCCTCTGGTTTCCGTTCGCCTACGACCCGGCAACGCTCGCACAGAGCCGTGGCGCCGTCTATCTGAACGCGGTGGCGCGGCTCATGCCCGGCGTGTCACTCGAGCGCGCGACGGCGGACTTGGCGGGGATCGCCAAGCGCCTCGAGAAGCAGTATCCCGATCAGAACACCGGCCTCTCGGCCGTCGTTGTCCCGATGCGGAAATGGATAACGGGTGACCTGCGACTCCCGCTTCTCGTACTCCTGGGGGGCGTCGGATTTGTACTCCTGATTGCGTGTGCGAATGTCGCGAACCTCCTGCTGGTGCGGGGCGTCGGAAGAGAAAGTGAGCTGGCGGTGCGAACCGCTCTGGGTGCCGGACGCGGCCGCCTCGTGCGGCAACTGGTGACCGAGAGCGTTGTACTCTCGCTCCTGGGTGGAGCAACGGGACTCGCGCTGGCGGTCATCGGAACGACGCTCCTCGTAAAGGCGGCGCCACAGAACATTCCCCGCCTGGGTTCCATCCATGTAGATGGACTGGTGCTCTTCTTCACGCTCGCCATCGCGCTGCTCACGGGACTCGTCTTCGGCCTCATCCCGGCACGGCAACTCGTGCAACCCGACATCGCGCAGACGTTGCGCGAGGGCGGGCGGGGACTTGGAGCACGCTCGAGCAGCCGGCGCGCGCGACAAACACTGGTCGTCGCCGAAGTCGCGCTCTCTGTGATGCTCCTCGCGGGCGCCGGTCTCCTGATTCGCAGCTTCAACAGATTGATGAGTGTCGATCCGGGATTCCGCACGGATCACTCGATCTCATTCGCGACCAGCCTGCCCGACGTGAAATATGCCTCACCCGAGCTGCAGGCTGCGTTCCTGGCTTCGCTGATGGAACGGATACACGCCCTGCCTGGTGTCCAATCGGCGGGAGCCGGGTTCGGCATGCCGCTCACTCCATTCCGCTTCGGGTTTTCCTTCACCATCGTCGGTCGGCCTCCGTTGAAGCCGGCTGACCGGCCAAGCGCGGAAGTACGCGTGGCCACCCCCGACTACTTCCCCACGATGGGGATCCCCATCGTGAAGGGGCGCGGATTCACCGCTGCAGACCGAGCCGGCGGCGCGCGCGTTCTGCTCGTGACCGAAACAGCCGCGAAACAGTTTTTCGGCGGCGAAGATCCCATTGGCAAGCACGTCATCTTCGGGTATCGCCGCGGCACTCAGCCACTCGAGGGAGACATCGTTGGCGTGGTCGGCGACGTCAAGCAGTCGTCGCTCGCGGCGACGACCCTTCCGCAGTTCTGGGCGCCGTACGACCAGTGGCCGATGTCGTCATTCAACGTGGTGATGCACACCACGCGCGACCCCCAGGCGGTGGTGGCCGACGCTCGCCGTGCGATGCACGAGCTCGATCCGAACCTGGCCCTCGCCCAGGTGAAGACGCTGGATTCCGTGCTGACCGATTCCGTGGCACAACCGCGCTTCTACATGGTATTGCTCACGGCGTTCGGCGCGGTTGCCATCGCGCTCTCGGCGATCGGTATCTACGGTGTGATCGCCTATCTTGTGGGGCAGCGATCGCGCGAAATCGGCATTCGCATCGCGCTGGGCGCCTCGTCGCGCAACGTGGTGGGAATAGTCGTGCGTGAAGGCGCCGTGATGGTCGCCCTGGGCCTCGGCGTCGGTCTCGCCGGCGCACTGGCGCTCACTCAGCTCATGGGCGCACTGCTATTCGGCATCAAGGCCACGGACCCAGCAACATACCTGGCCGTGACGGTAGTCCTGGCCACAGTGGCATTCGCGGCAAGCTGCATTCCCGCGTGGCGAGCGGCGCATGTGGATCCGGCACTCGCCATGCGGGCAGAGTAAGGAGGTCTCCGGGGAGGTCCCGGCTCAGGGAATGCGCCTGAAGATGCTCTTGACCTTGTTCACGGCTGCCTTCTTCGCCTCGTCGGTTGCGGCGTCCACTACCGCTTGCTTCCAGGTGTCGGTTGCCTTCGACATTGCGGCCCCGAGGTCGAAGTTCTTGATCATGTCACATGACTGCTGAAGCTGTGCCTGCTGTTCCGGCGTCAGCTTGTCGGGCTGCGCAGGCTGCCCGGACTGGGCCTGCTTCGCCTTCGCCTCCTGGAGCTTCGCCTTTGATTCTTCGAGTTTCGCCTTCGCCTTGGCGAGCGAATCGCTCAAAGCTTTGCTCGACAGGTACCCCACCCATCCCGAGGCCATGGAATCGGCATTCTGCATCACCTTGGGGTCGGTCTTGAAGGTGACGCCTGAGGGAGGCGTGAAGAGGTCGGGTGAGGCAGAGCCGAATTTCAGCGACGTGACCGTTTCAGCATAGTTCAGGCAGACAATGCTGGCACTCGCGTGCAGGACAATCGGCGCCTTTTCCATCCTGCAGATGGTGAAACTGCCGAATGTCTGTTCAACACACTGCTGGCCGGCGTAGGTCCTGGTCCCGAGCTTTTCGCCCGGCGGATTGAGCTGGGACAGATCAAACGCGCGCGACATCATGCTGGACATTTCAGCCATGTTCTGTTCGAAGCGTTTCTTGCTGTCGCCGTCGAGCTTGTCGAACGCGCTGGCGAGGCGGGGTAGAACGTTGGGCATGACGGTCCCGGTCTTCTTCGTCAGGTCGGCAGTCCACATCGAGTCGCGGGTCGTCAGCGACCAGCTCTCCGACCGGCTCGTCTTGCCCATCATCTTCGTAGAGTCGATCGAGTGACGAACGGTTCGCTCGCCGTCTGACGCAAATACGATGGTGCCCTTCATATCGCCCGTGAGCTCCGAAATCACCTCGTAGCTCCCGAGGGATGACTTGGCGAGCTTGAACGGGTTCTGCTGGGAGACGAGTGCCGCCGGCGCGGCGAAAAGAAGGAGGACGGCTCGAAGGTGTCGCATGGTGGGGTTCCTCTTGGCGGGGTACGCATTGAATAAGCAGTCGAAAGGTCTCCGGCGCCACCGCCGGCCGCCGCCCGGCCACCGGCGCCGTTATCGGCGGAGGCCTTAACGTGTGGCCAGAACCTCACCTCTAATGAAGGGTAGCAGCAGACACGGGCTCTGGAACAGGCAGGGAATACATGCGTCGCAGCTTCTCTCCAATTCTCCGCCTCGGTAGCGTGGCCGTTCTGGCCAGCTGCGCGTCGGCAGCAACGCAGCACGCGGGCGACATTCTCGCTCGCCGGAACGCTGCACTCAGCCGCGAAGATCGCGCCCGGCAGGTCCTCAATCGCCTGACGTTCGGGCCCCGCCCCGGCGAAGTTGCGGAGGTCGAGCGCATGGGTGCGGACCGATGGATCGAGTTGCAACTGCGGCCCGAGCAGATCCCCGATCGCGCGGCCGAGGCGATGCTCGCCCGCCTGGAGACGCAGCACAAACGGCCGTTCGAGCTGATTGCCGACCACCCGGCTCCCGAGGAGCTCGCGCCGCGCCTTCAGCCACGGGTTCGTGCCGATAGCGCGCGGGTTCCCCCGAACGCGCGCGACAGCGCTGAATATCGACAGGCGCAGCAGACCGCCAACGCGCTCGCCGCGCAGATCCCTGTGAGCAAGCTACTGCACGCGACGCTGAGCGAGCGGCAGTTGCTCGAGGTGATGGTGGACTTCTGGGAGAATCATTTCTCCGTCAGCATCAATAAGAGTCCCAACCGATATTCGCTCGTCGAGTACGATCGCGACGTCATCCGGCCCCATGCGCTCGGCAAATTCCGCGACCTGCTCGGCGCTGTCGCGAAGAGTCCCCAGATGCTGTACTACCTCGATAACTGGCAGAGTCTGGTGGACAGTCTCCACCCCACGATCGCGGAAGGGAGGATCCAGGCACGCCGCGAGGCGATGCGGGGAGCGCCCATGGGCGACTCCTTGCTCCTTCGGCTCCGAAATGGCCGCCGCAGCGGCCTGAATGAGAACTACGGACGCGAGCTGATGGAACTGCATACGCTCGGCGTGGGCGGAGGGTACACGCAGCGCGACGTTGTGGAGGTCGCTCGTTGTCTCACCGGCTGGACGATCGACCGTCCCGATCTGGGTGGGCGATTCCTCTTTCGCCATGAGTGGCATGACGGCGGCGAGAAGCTCGTTCTTGGCAATCGCATTGCGGCGGGCGGCGGTGTGGAAGACGGCGAAGGGGTTCTCGACATTCTCGCCAGGCATCCGTCCACCGCGCGTTTCATCGCCTGGAAACTCGCCGTGCACTTCGTCAGTGATTCGGCGCCGCCAGCGCTTGTCGAGCGTGCTGCGCAAAGGTTCTCGCAAACCGACGGCGACATTCGCGAAGTGATGCGCACGATTATCGTGTCGCCGGAGTTTTTCGCGGCGGGTTCATACAGGGCCAAGGTGAAGACGCCGTTCGAGCTCGTAGCGAGCACGGTCCGCGCGATGAACGCGCAGCCCGATACGACCACGCGCACGGCGGGCATCGTCGCCAAGCTCGGGCAGCCGATCTGGGGACGCCAGACGCCGGATGGGTGGCCGGACCAGGGTGCGCCGTGGATAAACGCTGGATCGCTCCTGAATCGGCTGAACTTCGGCGAGTCCGTCGCGGCGGGGCAGGTGCCGGGCGTCACCATCGCGGCATGGCGCCCCACGCCGTCCCTCCTTGCGGCGCCCGCCGACTTGGCGGTGCGCGGCGTGATTGACGAGCTCCTCGAAGGCCGTGCCGCCGAGGAGACACGACGGGCGATGCTGAAGGCCATGAGTGCGCCGGATGGCCGGGCGCCCCTCGTTCACCTGGGGCAGGTGGTTGCGGTTGCCATCGGAAGCCCCGAGTTTCAAAGGCGATGACTCGTTCCGCACGGCTGCCCTCGCTGCCCTCGCTGCCCTCGCTGCCCTCGCTGGTGGTCGCGGCGGCGCTTGTCGCCGGTTGCCATTCGGATGACACGTTCTTTCCGCCGCCCGGCGACCGGCTTGCGCTAGGGACCTGGGGAGGAGACAACGCGGGCGTGATCGCCACGGACTCTGTCACTCACGTGCACATTGGCTGCACGTTCGGCGATGTCCCTGGCAGGATCGCGCTCGACGCGAACGGGCATTTCAGTGTCAGCGGCAGCTACATGCTACGCGCGTACCCCATCCCAGTCGGCCCGACCGTTCCCGCGCAATTCAATGGCCAAGTGGTTCGCGGCGTGCTGACACTCGCCATCGCGGTGAACGACACCGTCCAGAAAAAGCAGGTACTTCTAGGCCCCGCGACCCTCGTGTATGGCAAGCAACCGCAGATGGGACCCTGCCCGATCTGCAGGGTCCCGCGGCGAGTTCACTGAGGGGAGGTGCCCCACTTCCTGCCTGGCGGCGCTTCTATTCGAGGTACATCCGCGTGTGGGTCGCGCAGATCTCATGTATCGACGCGGCGGAACCTTGAGTGAACCCGCTCTTGGGGTAAGCGCAAAAAAGCGAGAAGTGCTTCTCGCGCACCAGGGTATGCCAGAGATGTTCGAGCCGTACCGTGGCCGCGTTGTCCCCCCGTCCCCACAGAAGAGCGACCATCTCGCCAAATGCGCGCACGCGGCCGCCTCGCACGCGCGCGCGGCTCAACAAGCCATCGACGGACTTCCTGAACAAGGCATCGTCGGGCCAGCCGTTGATCATGAATTTCGAGAGGGTGGCCTCCGCATCCAGATCGATGTAATGATCCAGAGAGCGTGCAAAGTCCACGTCGATTCCCTGCGCCGCCAGCCGTTCCTCCAGTGCCCGGCGGTGAGGCGGCGTGGCGATTACGATAACGCCCTCGCCCGCCCGCAGGCCCACGCTGACGAACCCCTCCAGGCAATCCAGGAAAAGTTCGCTCTGCTCATATATCTGGGCAACATGCTCGCCCGGGGCGAGTTCACCCCAGAAGACTTCGGGAGGGCCTGGTCGCGTGCGCACTGACCTTTCTCCTGTTTCGGTGCTCGCAGCATAGGCTTAGCCGCGGTGGCCCGCAATGGGCGCAGGGGGTCGGAGCTTCCCACGCTGGCGTGCTCCCCGACCGCGAGGAAGTGTTGGAAGAGGCAGCATTAACTCGGTGAGCGAGCGGCCCAAAGGCCGCGCGTAGCACGAATGAGGGATTCCGGATCAATCGTGGACGGATATAGTGCGCTTGATGGTTCGTTCGGCCCCTTCGGGAGGGCAGCTCCTGGGCTGGTCTGACTCGGTGGAGCGCCACGCAGGGGCCACTTTGATTCCCGGAGGTGACCATGTCCGGCGAGACTGGTGGTGTCAGGGCTCACGTTGCCGAAAGAGCGCAGCGCGCTGCGCGCGCCCTCGCCCATGGTATCCAGCCTCTTCCGCAGCGACTCACAGGCGTTGTCGATGAAATAAAGGATCTGAACGCCGACGATTTTCCTCCAGACCTGCGGTCGCGGTTCGCCAGCATTCACGAGGCGATTGCGGCAAGGGAGTCCCTTGAGGATTCCATTCGGCGCATGACGCGCGAGCGAGCGGTTCAACTGGCCGCGGAGATTTGCGACTTGGCGATTGACTTGGTCCGACGAGAAACGATGGAGGCCGAGACCGTTTCCGAGAATGCGAAGGCGGTCCTGGGAATCCTCGTAAAGGGGGCAGCCGAACAGCTCGACTCGGGTGCCCGTCGCCGAGGTGATGGTCGAAGGGTGTCCGATGCAATCGCGCAATCACCCCGGCTGATGCGCGGTCTCGACGAGTTGAGGAGATTGGCTGGAATAAAGGGGGCGCCAGCCGGCGAACGGCCGGAACGGGCTTGATCACCCGGCCGCGACAGCCTGGCCTGATATCGCGTCCGCTTGGCCGTCGGGCTAATTCCGAAAAACAACCTGCAACCAGACCTCAGCTCTTGGGCTTGAGCGGATGGACCGTCAGGACGACTACGCGGCCCGCGCAGCTGTCGTCACTCTTCGTGAACACCAGGTTCTTGTCGTCCAGTTTCCAGGCGTAGGTGCCCGTCACGCCACAGGCGTATTCACCTGAATCGTTCGAGAACACGACACTCGTGGCGGTCGCGGCGTAGTCGCCGCGCACCACGTCCGCGCCGTCCTTTCGCGCGATGAGCTTTCCATTGTCGGTGAAGCTGATCTCCCAGGGGCTGGCCACGCTGGTGGCTGTCTCGTCGGGAATATCGGCCGGCACGTCGCCACGTGCGATCGTCGTCGTGAAGGTGCCGCGGGGAAACTCCGGGGCGCGTCTCTCACGTGACGCAGGCGTGAATGCGAGTGCGGAGGCGCAGAAGACGAGAAGACTCCACTGCTTGGTCATTTGTCCGGCTCCTGAGTCTGGTCGGGATTTAATTTGCCGCGGGTTGCGCGGTTGGGCAAGTCTACGTCCGATTCCACGAGACGATGGACGCCTGGCAGTGGCGAATTTTCGCGAGAAGGTGCAGTTCTATGTGCGCCTGATCCAGAACGGCGCCGTGCAGGGTTACCAGACTCGATAAGCAGAACCCGGGCGTCCCTCACTTCTCCGAGGATCTACCGATGTCGCTTCGCCGCTCACCGTTGGGCACGCTCGCGGCTCTCACGCTCCTTCTGGCCGCCGTGATCCCGGCAGCCGCTCAGCAGACGCGCGCCGCGCCGACGACGCGGAGCGCGCCTGCGGGCCTTCCACTTGATACGGCGCTCTATTCCCAGCTCAAGTGGCGCCACATTGGTCCCGAAGGAAACCGTGTCACGTCTGTGGCCGGAGTGCCGGGCGACCCGAACCTCGTGTACGCGGGAGCTGCTTCCGGGGGGCTCTGGAAGTCCTCCGATGGCGGCATCCATTGGCGGCCGATTTTCGACAAGGAGCTCGTATCGTCCATCGGGGCGATCGCCGTCGCGCCGAGCGATCCGAACGTCGTATGGGCCGGCACGGGCGAACCGTTTACCCGATCGCACATCTCGGCGGGCTGGGGCATGTACAAGTCGGTGGACGCGGGCAAGACGTGGGCGAAGGTGGGGCTCGAGAACACCGGCCGCATTTCCCGCATCGTGCTGCATCCGACCAATCCCGACATCGCCTATGCTGCGTCGCTCGGATTTGCATACGGGCCCCAGCAGGAGCGCGGCATTTATCGCACGACGGACGGCGGGAAGACGTGGGAGCGCGTCCTCTTCGTGAATGACTCCACTGGCGCCTCGGATCTCGTGATCGATCCGAACAACCCTCGTATCCTTTTCGCCGGCTTCTGGCAGATCGAGATCAAGACCTGGGGCCGCATGTCTGGCGGACCCGGAAGCGGCATCTGGACGTCGCGCGACGGTGGAACCACGTGGAAGCGCCTGACGGGGAACGGACTCCCCACCAAACCGGTCGGCAAGATCGGGCTCGCGATGTCGAAGGCGAACTCGAATCGCGTCTATGCCCTGATCGAGACGGGCGACGGAGTGCCCGCGGTGAACATCGCCGATCCCGACAAGGGACGCCTCTTCCGCTCCGACGACGGCGGCGAGCACTGGCAGCTCGTCTCCAACGACCGTCAGCTCGCTGGGCGCACTCATTACTACAATCGCATGGGCGTGGAGCCGGACAACGAAAACGAGGCGTATTTCCTTACCGCGAGCTGGGCCAAGACTCTCGACGGTGGCAGGACGATCATCGATCCGCCGTTTGAGGAAACCGCTGGCGGCGACCATCACGACATCTGGATCGATCCGACCAACGGGAATCGGATCCTCGTAAGCCACGACGGCGGCGTCTCGATCTCCACCAACAGGACCAAGTCGTGGCGACGCGTCCAGCTTCCGATCGCCCAGATGTACCACGTCACCACCGACAACCGCATTCCGTATTACGTATACGGCAACCGGCAGGACGGTCCATCGGCACGGGGCCCGAGCAACAGCAAGTACGGCGGAATCCCGCGCGGCGCGTGGATGTCAGTGGGCGGCGGCGAGAGCGGCTGGGCGACGCCCGACCCCGTGGACTCGAATCTCGTCTGGTCGAGCGCGTCGGGCTTTGGCAGCGTCGGCGGAATCGTCACGCGGCACGACCTCCGCACGGGCATCACGGATTTCACGGAGGTGTGGCCGGAGGCGACCATCGGCCACTCGGCGGCGGAGGTGAAGTACCGCTTCGTCTGGACTTTTCCGCTCACAATCTCGCCCAACGACCACAACAAGGTGTACGTCGGCAGCCAGTTCGTCCACGTGACGACGAACGGCGGCAAGTCGTGGCAAGTGATCAGTCCCGACCTCACGCGCAACGACAAGTCGCATCAGAAATCATCGGGCGGCCTCACGCCCGACAACATCGGCGTGGAGTACGCAGGCGTGGTATTCGCGATTGCCGAGTCGCGGCTCGAGCCCGGTCTCATCTGGGCAGGCACCAACGACGGCAAGGTGCAGCTCACGCGCGATGGCGGAACGACGTGGACGGATCTCAGCGGAAACATCCCGGGCCTGCTCGAGTGGGGCACCGTCAGCAATATCGAGCCGTCGCGCTTCGATAAGGGCGCCGCCTACCTGACGGTGGACGGTCATCAGGTGAACAACCGCGACCCCTGGATCTACAAGACAACGGATTATGGCAGGACGTGGTCCCTCATCGTGACGGGCATTCCAAAGAGTCCGCTGAGCTACGCGCACGTGGTGCGCGAGGACCCGGTGCGCCGTGGCCTGCTCTACGCCGGCACCGAGAACGGGCTCTATGTCTCGTTCAACGACGGCGCGCTCTGGCAACCGCTCCAGAACAACCTGCCGCACGCGCCCGTGTACTGGGTGACGGTTCAGGAGAACTTCAGCGACCTCGTGATCGCCACGTACGGGCGCGGGTTCTGGATTCTCGACGACATTTCACCGTTGCGCGCCGTCAGTGCCGACATCGCGCTGAAGGACGCACACCTCTTTGCCCCGCGGCGGGCGTACCGGTTCCGCGGCGTCGAGGGACCGTTCACACCCGATGCTGATCCAGTGGTGGGTACCGATCCGCCGTATGGCGCCGCGCTGCACTACTGGCTGAAGGCCGAGCCGAAGGACAGCGCCTCGAAGGACAGCGTGAAGATCGAGATCCTCGACGCAGCGGGCGTACTGGTACGCGCCATGAAGGGTCCGGCCAAGGCGGGCCTGAACCGCGCGTGGTGGGATCTCACGTACGATCCCACCAAAGAGGCGCGTCTGCGGGTGAGCCCGCTGCTCTCGCCGTGGCGGGAGGCTGGGACCGATGGCATTCCCGCGCCGGGAGTGCCGCGGGTTGCCACGCTGGTCCAGCCCGGCACCTACACCGTTCGCCTCTCGGTGGCAGGGCAGGCGCTTACGCAGCCGATGGAGATATTGAAAGACCCGAACTCCGGCGGTTCGCCCGATGAAATCCGGGCGCAGACCGTTCTGGTGCGGTCCATCCTTGCCGACGTTGACACGACCGTCAACATGATCAACACGGTGGAAGGCGTGCGTGGGCAACTCGCCGCGCTCAAGAGTGCGCTTGCCAGCGACGACAAGACCGCCGACTTGCGAGCCGCTGCCGACTCGCTGGACAAGCAGTATGTCGCAGTGGAGGAAGAGCTGTTCCAGATCCGCGTGACGGGCCGCGGGCAGGACCAGTTGCGGTGGCCGATGAAGCTTGCCGAGCAGCTGGGATATCTCGCGGGGCAGGTTGCGTCGTCGGACTACGCGCCCAAGGATGCGCAGCGCGAGGTCCACGTGGTCCTGCAGCAGCGAATGCGGGCATCGCGCGCCGCGCTTGACAAGCTCACCAATGAGAGCCTCGCTGCGTTCCGGAAACGCCTTCGCGATCGCAACGTGTCGGTGTTGATCATGTGAGTGAGGCCGCAGCCAAGTAGTCAACGCGGTCCCGTTGACAGGTCATTACGGTCCGCTAGTTTCGAACATGTCCGCGGGCGTGAGGGAACGATTCGCCCGCGGATGATTGGCTTCAGCGGTTCTCGGTAGGCGAGGCTCCCGCGTAACACACAGGCCACTGCCCGGCGACGTCGAGAGAGGTCACCCGTGGTAGAACAGGCACTCCCGACGCAAGGGTTTGCCCAACGTGGCTGAGGCGATCGATGGCTGATCACTTCTGACGGGGCGCGGTGCCAAAGCTCACACGAGGGAGAACGCGGTCGTCATGCATGGGGGCGCGCAACGCGCCGCCATCAAGGCCCCACGCCTCATTCGTGAGCGTCGGGGCCTTTTTGTTCGCGCGAGCACGGAGTGAGCATGTACTGGATCAGCAAGCTGATTCATCAACTGTCGCGCTTGAAGCGGCGCTGGGTGGTGTTGCTGGCCGTGCTCGGGCCCGGCATCATCACCATGGTCGCGGACAACGACGCGGGCGGAATCTCCACATACGCCCAGACCGGCGCCAAGACCGGGTTCAATATGCTCTGGGCGTTCATCATTCTCGTGCCCATGGCGTACTTCGTGCAGGAAATGACCGTCCGCCTGGGTGCGGTCACGAAGCGCGGACACGCCGAGGCCATCTTCGACGGGTTCGGTCCGGTCTGGGGATGGTTCTCCGTGTTCGACCTCGCGCTGATCAACTGGCTGACGCTCGTCACCGAGTACATCGGCATGACGCAGGCAGCGCTGCTTTTTCATATTCCGGCCTGGATCACCTTCCTCGGCGTGACCGCGCTGCTGATGGCGATCGTGATCACCGGCCGGTACTGGACGTTCGAGAAGCTCACGCTCGTCTTCTGCATCTTCAATCTCGTCTACATCCCCGCCGCGATCTGGGCGATGAAGACGGGAAATATGGGCGCCGGCTGGAATGCTGTCGGGCGCGGGTTCTACGCTCCCCATTTCAGCTTCACTGCCACCTTCGGGCCGGCGGCGCTGATCACGCTCGTCATGGCCAACATCGGAACGACCATTACCCCGTGGCAGATCTTCTTCCAGCAATCGGCTGTCGTGGACAAGGGGATGGACATCAAGGACATCAAGTTCGGCAAGATCGACACGATGGCCGGCGCACTGATGACTTGTATCGTCGCGGCGTTCATCATCATCGCGACCGCCGCAGTCTTCTACTACAATCCATCGGGGCCCATCTCGGTGGAGTCGGCGGCCGAGACGGCTGCGAAGATGCCGGAGGTCATGCCGAACCAGAACTGGGGCGCCTGGGCGAAGGGGCTCTTTGCCATCGGCCTGTTCGACGCGGGACTCCTCGGCGCGCTCTGCATCTCGCTCTCCACGAGCTGGGCGCTCGGTGAGGTATTCGGCTGGGCACATTCGCTCAACAAGAGCGTGCGTGAAGCGCCGTGGTTCTATGTGGCATATTTGCTCATGCTGCTCTCGTCCGGAGTCGTCTCGCTCGTAGCGAGCACGCGCGTGCAGGATTCGATCACGATATTCGTGCAGGTGGTGGCCGTCACGCTCTTGCCGGCTGCCCTCGTGTTCCTGATCCTGCTGCTCAACGACAAGCCGCTCATGGGCGAGCACGTGAATACGCGCGCCCAGAATCTGGCCAACTGGTCAATCACGATTTTCGTGATCGCCGTGTCGACGGTGTTCGGCGTTTCGGTTCTCTTCCCCAAGCTGTTCGGCTCCGCCTGAGGAGGACGAGGCAATGACCAGCCCGGCCGGAGCCTCCGCTCCACCGACCACGACCGCACCCGAGTACCAGCTCCTGTACTTCGCCGAGTTGCTCGCCCGGCGCGTGTGCGAAACGCGGGCGGACTTCAAAATCGGCAAGCTGACAGACCTGGTGTTCCGGCTCGCCGAGCCCTTTCCGGAAGCGGTTGGAATCTTCATCAGCCACGGTTGGGGCAATCCGAGCGAGTTCATTGCCTGGGACCGCGTACTGCGCATCGAGGGCGGCGCGATTTTCGTGCTCCCGCCCGAGAGCGGCGAGCGCTACCCGCCGTTTATCGACCAGCCCGGATGGATCCTGCTCAATGAGCATCTGATTGGTCGCACGATTCTCGACATGGATGGCCGGCGCATCGAGGTGGTCAACGACGTGCAGCTGCTCCAGAGTCGCGGGCGAATGATCATCGCGCACGTGGACGTGTCGTTCAACGGATTCCTGCGCAAATGGGGATTCGGCTGGCTCGGGCGCCGCAGGGACCGGCTGATCTCGTGGCGGTATGTGCAGCCACTCTCGCTCGAGGACGTCGCAGCCACGGACAAAGTATCGCTCTCGCTCACGCGCAGGGAGATTCATGAGCTCCCGAGCGAAGACCTCGCGGATGCCCTGGAGGAGCTATCCGGGCGGGAGCAGGAGGCGATGTTCTCCGCGCTCGACACGGAGAAGGCTGCCGAGACGCTGCTCGACGCCGAGCCGCGCGCGCAGCGCCAGATCGTCGCCGACCTGACGCCCGAGCACGCCCGCGCGCTACTCTCCGAGATGTCGCCGGCCGACCAGGCCGACCTGCTGTCGGCACTCCCGTGGGATGACCGAAACGAGTTGCTGGCGCTCCTGCCCAGGGAGCAGGCCGAGCGCACGCGCGCGCTCCTCTCCACGGATGAAGCGAAGGCGCGTGCGCTGATGTCGAATGCCTACGTCGCCATGCCGGAGAACATCACCGCGGCGGATGCGCTGTCGAGGCTCCGCGCGGCCGGCCACGACAAGGAGGCGGTGACGTATGTCTACGTTGTGCGCGAGCCGGAGCACGTGTTGCTTGGGGTGGTCGACTTGCGGGAACTCGTGCTCGCGAATGACACGGCCACGCTGGCCGATCTCATGGCCACACCACCCGTATCCGCCGACGCCGAACTCCTGAAGGAAGATCTCGTTGAGCTCTTTGCGAAGTACCACTTCCGGCTGCTGCCGGTGACCGATTCAGCCGATCACTTGCTGGGCGTGCTCGAATACAAGGAGATCATGCGATGACGGGCATGCGCCACGCACGAGCCGCGCAGAGAGAGGGGATATGCCGCGCATCGAGATGACGCCGCGCGTGAAAGTCGCGCTGCTCGTGCTGCGCGTCTACCTGATCGGGATGCTCCTGCTGATCCTGGTGAAGTTCCTGCGGATCTTCGGGTAGCTCACGTCCTCGCGGCGGGTTTGGTCCCGCGCACGAATGCACTGATGAACTTGCCCTCGATCTGGGGGGTCACTGCGGCCACGTCGAGGCCTGTTCCCGCGAGAAAGGCGGCCGCATCTTTCGTCTCGTACACGCGCGTCGGTTCGATGGACGGGTTTTCGAAGCCCGCCTCGCTGAGCAGAGCGAGGAACTCCTGCTCCTCGAGCGCCCCCGCAACGCAGCCGATCCACAGTTCCACGCTCTTGCGAACAGCGTCGGGGACCGCACCGCGCACCACAACATCGGAAATGGCGAAGCGACCGCCCGGCCTGAGGACGCGGAATGCCTCCTGGATCACGCGACGCTTGTCACCCGAGAGATTCACCACGCAGTTCGAGATGATGACGTCGACGGAGTTGTCGGGCAGCGGAATGTTCTCGATCTCTCCCTTGAGAAACTCGACGTTCGTCGCCCCGGCCTTGCGCTTGTTCTCGTTGGCAAGCTTCAGCATCTCGTCGGTCATGTCGAGCCCGTATGCCTTGCCCGTGGCGCCAACGCGCTTGCCCGACAGCAGGACGTCGATGCCGCCGCCGGATCCCAGGTCGAGCACGACCTCGCCCTCGCGGAGCGCGGCGAGCGCCGTCGGGTTGCCACAGCCGAGCGAAGCGAGACGGGCGTCCTGTGGCACGCCGGCGAGGTCCGCTTCGTCGTACAGGTTGGAGGTGATCGGATCGCACGACGAGGTGGCGGCCCCATCGCAGCAGCTGGTCGCGCCGCAGCAGTCGGCGGGAAGCCCCGATCCATTCGCCACACGCGCGGCCGCCTGGCCGTACTTCTCGCGGACGATGTCCTTGATGCTACTGGTAGACTGTTCCGTCATGGTGTCCTCGGCTGAGCAAGAAATGTTGATATGTTGCGGCAAAAAAAACACTCAGCCGCAACAGTCGTCCTGTTTGCGCGGGCTGCGCAGCGCCCGCTTGAAAGAGCCGATGAGTGACTCCATGTCGTCCAGCGTCGCGCGGTTCAGGGTGTAGTAGACCCAGCGCCCGTCGCGGCGGTCGGTCACGAGTCCGGCATCCTTGAGGGTCTTGAGATGGAAGGACAGGCGCGACTGTGCCACATCGAGGTCGTCGGTCAGCTCGCACACGCAGCGCTCACCGCCCAGAAGGCGGTGCACGATATCGAGTCGCGTCTCATCCGAGAGTGCGTGAAACCAGCGTGTTGCGTGCGTGGCGTCGGGTGCAGTTGAAACGGGCATGCTGCTAACGTATCGACTTCTGTTGATATGTCAAGAGACGGCCCAGTCTCCTATTTCACTAGCGCCGAGGCCACGGCGTACACACCGAACGTCGTGATGATCACGCCCGCGGCGCGATTCACCCATTGCATCTTCCCGGGCGTCACGCGCTCGCAGAGGAGTCCGGTCGTTCGGCTCGGGACACACGCCAGACAGCCAGTATGAGCAGCAGTTGCAGCGGCAGCCGAAGCCACAACAGGGACTCACTCCACCACGAAGCACCTGCCTCGCGGTACAGTCGGAGCATCTCGACATTGGCGGGAAAAACGGCCACGAGCAGGAGCATGAGTCCCCAAGCGGCCAGGCCCCTCGTCCTGGGCACCAACAGCCCAATGGCGCCAATGATCTCAGCCCACCCGCTGACCGCGACCAGAAGTGCTGGAGCAGGAAAATACGCGGGCACTATGCGGCGATACGGTGCAGGCATGGCGAGGTGGAGGATACCGCTCGCCAAGAACAACAGGGCCAGGAACCCACGGACCGCCGTGCGCGCCGGGATGCGGCGAGTCACGGGTTATTCGGGGGTTGAGCGCAGGCGATCAGACCTCAGCCGTCTCGGATTGCCCAAGAAGATCGCTGATGATCGCAAGCAGCTCATCGTCATTCCACGGCTTCTGCAAAAAGGCGCTCGCTCCCTCCCTCAGCGCGCGGTCCCGGTTGCCGTGGAGGTCGCGGCCCGATACCACCACAACGGGAATCATCGCAAGATTCGCGGTCGACTTGATTCTTTCCAGAACCAGGAAACCGTCGCCAGCGGGCAGGCCAAGGTCCAGGATGATCAGGTCGGGCTGATGCTTGCGGGCTTCGCTCACCGCCGAAATGGCGTCACTCGCAAAGAACGCATCGTAATGGTGCGCCTTGAGGAGGATGTGATACCCGAGACGCACATCGGCGTCGTCCTCAACCACAAGCAGCTTCTTGTTACTCATGTGAGACAGCACCGGCGACGAGGTGATGTTCGGGCGCTTCCTCGAAAATCGTGTCGGAGTGATCGAACCGTGCAGAGAAGAAGATGGGGAGCGTAAACGAGAGAGTGCTGCCGATCGTTTGACCGCGCTTGACCCAGATCTGGCCGCCTT
>DASZZO010000194.1:0-9124 GCA_035544915.1 Gemmatimonadaceae bacterium
TTTCTCCTGGCTTCACTCGGTGCTGCGGTGGGAGTGCTCGGAATGTACTGGCCCGGCAGCAAGCGACTGCCGTTCCTCGTCCGAGCCGCCGGCTATGCGTTCACGGCGACCGTGGCGGGCGTCCTGGCGTGGGTGCAGGTGTTGCGATCGTCGCCGCAGTCGGCTTGGGAGCCGACTCGACGGTAAGATAGTTCCTCGAGACGCTCGCGCGGCATCACAGCGCCCGCCACCCAGGCGATGCCTACATGTCCGGCGACCATCACGTTTGCCACGAGCGGCGACCCACACCTGCGGCATCTCGTCCTGGCTTTGCTGAAAAGATCTGCCCCAAGATTCGCCAGCCGCTTCCCAACCATTTGCCGAGGGGAGTCGAACATACCACGGCAGGGAAAAAAGCGCTAAACCTCCATGCGTGGGCAGTCTGGAATTGAGTTCGCAAAGCGCGTGCCTGCCTCCACTGACCCCAGTATCCCAGCATGCACGCCGTCCTCAGGGCCCGAATGGCCATCACTTCCCGCAAGAGTCCAAGTAGTTCCCGGGGGCAAGAAGCTTCGATTTGCTCAGGGTATCGAAAGAAAGGGTCGACGGGTCGGGCCCGGCCCAAATTCCGGCTCAACTGCGAGCACTCGGTGTGAAAGCGGACCAAGGGGGCCAAGTTGAACGCCACCGCATAGTTGCACAACACCTTGAGAAAGAGGTAAGCATCTTCTCCATATAGACAATGTTCCTGTTCAAAAAACCCGCCGAGTCTGCGGATCACGTCGGCGCGCACCACTGTGGACCAAGGGCACATGTAGGCAAGCATGTAAATCACGAGGATCGGTGACGTGCTCGGCGTGAGACGATGGATTCCGGGCGCTAGTCCCCGCCGCCGCCACATGGGCTCGCGGGAGATCTGAGCCGGCCATTCAAAGTAGCCCGAGGTCACCGCCGCCACTTTTGGCCCGTGATGCTCGAAAGCCTGCAGGCTTGCGGTCAGGAAATCGGGCAACCATTCATCATCCGCATCGAGAAAGGCGATCAATTCGCCCCGGGCCTCCCGGACACCTCGATTGCGCGCCGCCCCCGGACCGGCGTTCGCCTGACGAAGCAAGCGGAACCGGCCGTCTCTCCATCGCGCGACCTTGGCCGGGCCGTCGTCGGTGGAACCATCGTCGACGACGATCGCTTCATAATCTCGGAATGTCTGGCCCGCAATGGAGGCCAAGGCCCGCTCCACACAGGCAGTCTTGTTGTACAGGGGAACGATGATCGACACTTTCACAGGATTCGTCACGTCGTTGCCCCATGGTTGTGAACCGAGAGTGCCCACGTTTTCGGGGGATCGCCTCCGCCTAACGCGCTGGCGAGTCTCAAGCCAGGGCCATCCCTCCACTCGATCCAATGATGCGCGCGGGGTTAATGGATCAAGGGGATGCTCGTCGGGTCACATTCGCAAGATACTGCTCGAGGACTCGTCGCACAGCGCGCGCCCGATGGCTCACGCGGCCCTTCTCGTCATCGCCGGCCTCGCCAAAGGTCATGCCGAGGTCATCGCTCATGAAATGTGAGTCGTAACCAAACCCGCTCTCTCCTCGCGGGGTCTCCACAACCACGCCGGTGCATTCTCCGCGCGCCAGGAGCTCTCCGCCCGGCCACACGATCGCTGCCACGCACACGTACTTCGCCCGCCGGTTCGATGTATCCCGGAGGGCGCGGACGAGCATGTGATTGTTCTCGTCGTCGAGCGCGGCGCCGCTCAATGTGCTCCCCGACCAGCGCTTGCTGCGCACGCCCGGTGTTCCCCCCAGCGCTTGGACGACGAGCCCGGAATCGTCGGCGAGTACACCCAGTCCGGCGCTCGTTTGGGAGAGGCGCTGGAACCACCGCGCTTTTGCGAGCGCATTCTCCTCGAATGTGTCAAAGGCCTCGAGCGCGTCCTCCTCGTCTGAATGCACAACGCCCGCGTCCGCGAGGGATACGGGGTGGAACCCCGCGGCCGCGACCATGGGACCCATCTCGCGCAGCTTGCCCGCGTTGCGAGTGGCAACCAGCAGGCTCGGGGCGGAAAAGGTCACGTGAGCGAGCAGCCTTCGATGGCGTCAGGCGAGGGCGGACGCGAGTATCCGGCGCTGATGGGAGTCGAGTTCGGCAATGGACGCCACGGCGAGCGCGATGAGCGCGTCCAGCTCCGCACGGTCGAACGTGCCCCGCTCACCCGTGCCCTGAACCTCGACGAACCGTCCTTCGCTGCTCATCACCACGTTCATGTCCACCTCGGCTCTTACATCCTCGGAGTAGTCGAGGTCCGCGCGGCGCTCACCGTCCACCACGCCAACGCTCACGGCCGCGACCCGCCGCTTCACGGGCGACGCCGTCACCCGGCCCGAGCGCTCCATCCACCCGAACGCGTCCACCACGGCGACGCACGCGCCGGTGATCGCCGCAGTGCGCGTGCCCCCATCCGCCTGCAGCACATCGCAGTCCACCTTTACCGTGAACTCGCCCCACTTGAAATCGTCGAGCATGGCGCGAACGCTGCGGCCGATCAGACGCTGGATTTCCTGCGTGCGGCCTCCTACTTGCTGTCGTTCGCGGGGTGAGCGCGTCAGCGTCGCGCGGGGCAACATCGCGTATTCGGCGGTTATCCATCCCTCACCGCGCCCCTTCTTCCACCCGGGCACGCCGTCCTCGACGCTGGCCGTGCACAGCACGCGCGTGTTGCCGAAGGCCACCAGACAGGATCCCTCGGCGTAGGGCGCGGCCGCACGCTCGAGCGTGACGGGCCGGAGCGCGTGCGGCGCGCGGCCGTCCGGACGCGGCCCCCGTGGGCGAACGTCAGTCGGCGGCACGGAGCCTTTCGATGGTCAGCGTAGTGGAATGGCCGGGCGTGAGAGGAACGATTGCGACGCGGCCCCCGCGCGCACGAACTTCCGCCGCACCGACCACGCTGTCGGGAGTATAGTCACCGCCCTTCACGATCACATCGGGCTCCAGCATCCGAATGAGATCGATCGGCGTGTCCTGATCGAATATGACCACCGCGTCCACGGGCTCCAGGGCGGCGAGCATGTATGCACGCTCCGCCTCTCCCCGGACAGGCCGGCCCGGTCCCTTCCCCAGCCGGCGCACGGAATCATCGCCGTTCAGGCCGACGACGAGCATGTCGCCCTCGGCGCGCCCGCCGCAGAGCACGTCCACATGGCCCGCGTGCAGCAGGTCGAAGACGCCGTTGGTGAATACGACGGTCCGGCCATCGCGGCCGGCAGCGCGCCGCCATTCAAGCGCTGCGTCCCATGAAAGGACCTTCCCGCGAGGATCCCTCATCACCGTCTCACCACGAGCACGTCCCGCTCAGAACGTCCCCGTGGCCGACGGACTGAAATGGAACTCGCGCACAAACCCGGGCATCTCGATGTGCTGGAAATACTCCGAATAGATGTAGATGGAGTGTTCGCCGCGCCGGACGATCACGTTATGTGCGCCCTCGGGCATTCCCAGCGAGTCCGCAAAATCGGCGAGGCGCCGCTTGATGTCGGCGTCGGGGCGATGCGCCGCAAACTGGGCCTCGGCCTGCATCCGGTCGCGAAGCTGGTAGTACTTCCAGTACGCGACGCCGACCTTCTCACCGAAATAGCCGACCGCAGCCACGATGAGCAGCACAAAAAGGCACCCCAGCTTTCCAGCGCCACGACGCCTTCTCACCATTGCGACTGTGCTCCCTCGATGACGAGGTTGACGAGCCGGTCCACTGCCTGCTTTCGACCGGCGGCCTCGGCGTTCTCCGCATAGTCTCCCAACGCGGAAATCCCCGTTCCCTTCCAGAGCGACTTCCCCGTTGATTGATCCACAATCTCGACGTCCACTACGACCTTGAGCTGGCGCCGGGCCGACGTCGCTTGCGCCGGGTTGGCGCTGAAGGCCACGGGGGCGTCCACCTCATAGCGGACGATCGTCCCCCGGACGATGGCACTCGCCTTGTCTTCCGGCGCTTCGTGCAATCCGAGGCGCGAGGCGATGCCCTTGCGCAACGCCTCGTTGAGTTCGCGCTGGAGTTCAGGTGTCGCGGTCTCGTTCTCGAACGGCAGTACAGCGATGGTCTTGATGTGAGCCGGCAAACCGCCGCCGCTCAGGTGGTAGAGGCAGCCCGCGGCTGACAGGCACATGAGACCCGTGAGCACGGCGCGCATTGCGCGTGCCCCAGGTACACGCCGTACCGAACACACCTGCGGAGACTCGGTGCGCCTGTTCACGCCTGCGCCGCCTCGAGACTTGAACGCACGTCCGCGGGGAGCGTCGCGGTACGTCCGCCCGCTGCGAGTGAGACGAGCGACGTCCGCGCCGTGGCGAGACGATGGCCGTCGCTCGCCCGGGTGATGACGTACCCGAATGCAAGGAGACGGGACCTGACCGCTTCCAGCGACGTTTCGACCCGGACGAGGTCGTCGTACCGCGCGGATGCATGGAGCCGGAGCATCACCTCGGACACCACAAGGAAGATTCCCCGGCGTTCGATGTCTGCGTAACTCATGCCGTGCTGCCGTATGAAGTCCGTGCGGCCAATCTCGCACCAGACGAGATAGTTCGCGTGGTACACCACGCCCATCTGGTCAGTCTCGGCGTAGCGCACGCGCAGTTCTGAGATGGTGGACACGTGGTAAAGATAATAGACCGCTGATAGGTTCCCCGGATGCTGAGCGCCCCGTGCTTCGTGCTTTCGGACGCGCATCTCGGGCCCGCACCCAAAGAAGCGGAACGCACGCTTCTCGAGCTGCTCGCGCTGGCGCGAACGCAGGCAACGTCCATTGTGATCAATGGCGACCTCTTCGATTTCTGGTTCGAGTGGCGTCACGTCATGCCCCGCACCGGATTTCGCGTGCTGGCCGCGTTGGCCGCGCTGCGCGATGCCGGGGTGGACGTGCTCTGGATCGCCGGAAATCACGACTGCTGGGGTGGCGATGTTCTCACGCGGGACGTCGGGGCGGAGTATCACGTCGGGCCGTGGCGCGGCGAGCTGGCCGGATGGCGGGCGCTCGTGGAGCATGGGGACGGGCTGCGCGAGAAGGAGGACGCTCCGTACCGCCGGTTGCGCACGCTCCTGAGGAACCCCCTGGCGATCCGCGCGTTCCGGTGGATTCACCCCGACACGGCGACCCGGATTGCCCTGCGCAGTTCCCACACGAGCCGCAACATGCGCCCGCGCGATGGCGGCGACGGGCTCAGGCACGTCGCGCTCGCGCGCCTTCGCACGGAGCCATCACTCGACCTCTACGTGTATGGCCATTCGCACGCAACTGCCATTGGCCGCTCGGAAACCGGCGGCGTGTTTGCGAATCCCGGCGCCTGGATGGATGAGCCGGCATTCCTGCGCGTCACGGCTGAGCGTGTGGAACTCTGCCGGCTCGCGAAGGGCACAATCGACGTCGTGGAAACCTTGCCGCGACGCGAGCACCGGACAGCGCCTACCGGAAGCTGACCGAAATGGCCAGTCCCGCTCCGCGCGGAGCGGGAAACGCACGCATGCTCACGTGCTGCGGGAGGTCCCAGAGGTTCGCCGCGACGAAAGCGTCCGCGCCGGCGATGAGATGGTTGAAGACCACGACGGCGAGCCAATCCTCCAACTGGAGCCTCCGCGCGCGCACGAGATCGTTGGTGTATCCCGAGGGTTTCCAAATCAGGACGACGGGATCGCCCGTTTTAGGATCCCGTCGCGCGAGGCCCGTGGCGGGATCGATGTCGTATCCCGATGGCACGGAGTCACCAAGAAATGCCTTTGCGAGACGCAAATCGTCGGCGGAGCGGTACACCACCGCCAGTGAGAATGCCTCAATGAGGAAGAATGCCGCGCCCGAATACCTGCGATCGAGCGCCGCCTGACCGAGCCCCGGCAGCAGTGCCGAATAGAAAAACGCGCGCCGGGGCGAGACGGGCGGTCCGGAACCCGGATCGCCCAGGCGCGTACGCGCGATAGCCGGTGGCGGCGGGGCAGCCGGTGGCGACTGCGCCGCTGCCGCGCTCGCGCAGAATGCTGCGAACAGGATTGCTCGTGGGACCACCCTGAACTCCTCCATCATTTTCGGGACGCAAGCACACCACAGGAAAATCCACGCCAAGCCAACCGCACCGTTGAGCGAATGGTAGTGAGCGGCCGCATTGACCGACACCGGCGCCAGCCCTAGGTTGCGGCGTCGACCAGCCACGCCGCAGCCCCGCCTCTTCATACCCCGGATGAAGCTTTCGCGCCTTTCGCACCTGCTGATCATTGCTGGCGTGGCAATCGTCGCCAATGCGGCCTACCTGGTCTACATGAATCCCCACCGTCCGCTGGTTCCGGACGGCTCGTTCTATCTGGCGATCGCGAAGTCGCTCACGCAACGCTTGCAGTATTTCGATCCCACAAGTCCGTGGCCGAATCTCCCCGCCCTGGCCCGCCTGCCGGCATGGCCGTTCGTGGTCTCCATTTTCCTGAGGCTGACCCCGGGAATGGACCCGAATGTCGTCATCCGCCTCGCGGGGACCGCGCTCAACGTGCTCACGGCGGTCTTCCTCGCCCTGCTGACGGAACGACTGTTCCATTCCAGGAAGTCGGCGATCATTGCCGGCCTCTTCTACGCGTTATACCCACCTGCGCTCTACTTCATGGATCTCGGACTGTCAGAGAACCTGTTCATGTTGCTGACGGTGCTCGCGGCGTGGTGCGCGGTGAAAAACGAGAAGCTCTGGCCCGTTTCTGCGTTACTGTTCGGCGCGGGCTGCCTGGTCCGGTCGAATTTCATTCTCATGGCCGGATTCTTTCCGCTTGTTGGCTGGCTGTACCTGCGGGTCGCCGGCCGCGCACTTACGCTCCGATACGTGCGCCGGGCGGCGATTCTCGTGATCTGGTTCCTGCTTCCGAGTTCGCTCTGGATTGCGAGAAACTACGCGGTATCCGGGCATTTTCCCGTCCTGAGTGCGATGCGCGGCGAGACCTTCTACGGCGCCTACAACGACGTCGTCGCCAACGACCTGGGCGTATGGGGATATTGGGTATATCCACCGGAGATTCCTGGAGAAACCGAGAAGCGAGCGCTGGCAGCGACCATGCGCGATGAAGCCGTGCTGGACGACTACTATTTCAAGAAGGGGAAGGAGTACGCCATGACGCACAAGGCCGCGCTGCCCCGGCTCTTCCTCGGCCGCCTCATCCGGGCGTATGTCCCGGTTCCCTGGGTTCCGGACGCCGCGGCCGATGCTGTGGCGCTGCTTCGGATCGCACTCTATGCGGTCTTTATCGCGACCTTTCCCATATGGCGTCGGAAGAGTGGCGCGACCTTCAACGTCCTGCTCCTGACCATGACGCTCGTCAGCGTGAGCGGCGTGATTCTGTTCTACGGAACTCCGCGGTTCGCGTTCGTGCTCGAGATGTTTTTCGTCCCGTGCGCCGCATTCGGGCTTATTACCTCAGCAAGCACACTCCTCGCGCGCTGGCGGGAGCGTATGGGAATCGAACCCACCCAACCCGACGTCGTCAGGTCGCATCAGTTTTGAAGACTGAGCATGGCACCAGCCACGACACGCTCCCCCGAGTGTCCAGTTCGCACTACGCCACAACAATCGCCTGAGATCCGCGGGCAAGAACCTCTCCCACGACCGCCGCACCGGGAACGCGCGCAAGCAACTCGGCGACTCGCGCCGCCGGCACCGCGAGCAGCAGTCCCCCCGATGTCTGCGGATCCACCAGGAGTGCGCGTAACTCCGCTGGGGCGCTTCCCCAATCGACGAGCGGTTCCAGATAAGCTTCGTTGCGCGCGGCACCGCCAGTAAGCGCTCCTGCCTCAAGCGATGCCCTCACGCCCGGCAGGAGCGGAACAGCCGCGGCATCAATGCGCAGCGTGACCTTGCTCGCTCGCGCGACATGCGAGGCGTGGCCCAGGAGTCCGAACCCGGTTACATCGGTGGCACACCGCACGCCCACAGCCAGTGCTGCGCGACTGCCAGACGCATTCAGCGTGGTCATCGACGCGACCAGGGTGCCCACCTCTGCGGGGCCAAGCTGGCCGCGCTTGGCGGCTGTCGAGAGAATGCCGGTTCCGATTGCCTTCGTGAGCACCAGCACGTCCCCCGGCACCGCGGCGGCATTGGTGAGAATCCGGCGCGGATGCACCGTGCCGGTCACAGCAAGCCCGTATTTCACCTCCTCATCGGTGATCGTATGTCCGCCCACAATGTGAGCGCCCGCTTCATGTACGGCGTCCTGCCCTCCACGCAGCACGTCTGACAACACGACGAGCGGAAGCTGGCCAACCGGAAAACCGACGATGTTCATCGCCGTAAGCGGCTCGCCGCCCATGGCGAAGACGTCGGAGAGTGCGTTCGCGGCGGCAACCCGCCCAAAATCGTAAGGATCGTCGACGATCGGGGCGAAGAAATCCACCGTTTGCACGAGGGCGATATCGTCCGAGATCTGGAAGACGCCCGCGTCGTCGAATGTCTCGCGCCCGACGAGGAGGCGCGGATCGGAACGCCGTTCGAGGGGAGCGAGCGCCGCGGCAAGGTCGGCCGGGCCCATCTTGGCCGCGCAGCCCGCGCAACGCGCGTACTGGGTAAGCCGAACTACTTCGTCGTGCGTGGCGGTCGTCACAGTCTCCCTCCGGGGTCAGCCCAGTTTCGCCACGCATTCGATTTCCACGCGCACGCCGCGCGGAAGTCCGGCGACTGCCACCGTGGAGCGTGCCGGCCGGGAGCCGCCGATGTGCCTGGCGTAGACCTCATTCACTTTGGCAAAATCAGCCATGTCGGCCAGGAAGATCGTCGTCTTGACCACCTCGGCCCAGCTGCACCCGGCATTGGAGAGCACCGCGGTGAGGTTTTTCATGGTCTGCTCGGCTTGCGCGGTAACATCCCCGGCCACCACCTGCATGGTCGCGGGATCGAGGGCAATCTGGCCTGCGGTGAACAAAAATCCGCCAACCGCTGCGGCCTGTGAATAAGGACCGATCGCTTCGGGCGCGTCGGCGGTGTGGAGATAGCGCACGCTCATTATTGAACCTCCGGTAAGTCGAAAAGGGCGACGGCATTGCGGATGACCTGTTCACCGAGCAGAGTCGCAGTCGTGCCGCGTGCGACGGCCAGGCGTTGCACCGTGAGCGAGACCCACGCCGGCTCG
>DASZZO010000195.1:0-39096 GCA_035544915.1 Gemmatimonadaceae bacterium
GTCATGACGAACAACGCTTCCAGAGAAACCGGTGTCTAAAGAGCTATGCGCGGACGCCAGCTGGTCGTCCTGTGGTCTGCCATACTCACCTGGGTCGCATTCTGGCCCGAGGCGACGCACGCTCAGAAACCAATCATCTCGCCTCCGCTCACCTACTTCGCTACGATCGATACACCGACCGTGGCCTTGGTGCACGCTCGGCTGATCGATGGCACTGGTCGGCCGGTTCGTAGTGATCAAACGGTAGTCGTACACGACGGAAGGATCGTACTCGTGGGGCCATCCAATGCCGTCACCATACCTCCAGGCGCGCGAGTCCTGGACCTGACGGACAAGACGGTCCTGCCAGGCTTGGTGGGGATGCACAACCACACCTACTTCGTCGGCCGCAACTCATCTGTGACCGAAGCGAATCTGACTGCGCCGCTGTTATACCTTGCGGCGGGAGTGACAACGATCCGCACATCGGGAGCCTACAACGCATACGCGGAACTGGAGCTCAAGCGCGACATCGATGAGGGTCGTACGCTCGGTCCCGCCATGATCCTATCGGGACCGTACATCGAGGGAACTGCCGGCGTCGACAACTATATGCGGCGGACCGACGACGCGGCGGCAGCACGTCGGCTCGTCAACTATTGGGCCGACGAGGGCGTGCAGTGGTTCAAGCTCTATTCGCACGTGTCGCTCAACGTCGCGCGTGCGGTCGTCGAAGCAGCTCATCAGCGGGGGCGAGAAGTCACCGCCCATCTGTGCTCCCTCACCTTTCGCGATGCGCTTGCGCTTGGCCTGGACGGCATCGAGCACGGAATCGTGACGGCCAGCGATTTTGCAAAGGAAAAGAAGCACGACGAATGCCCGGCTGATCAGATGTCGAGCGTGCTCGCCATGGACATCGAGTCTGAAGCAAGCAGAGCGCTGCGCCGCGAGATGGTTCGTCGCGGTGTTCCCGTCACCTCCACGCTGGCCGTCTACGAAATGGGACGCTTCGGCGGAGATTCAACCGAAAGTCGAATGCTTACCGCGCTGACGCCCGATGCGCGTGAGGACTTGCTCCAGTTCCAGTCTCACACTACCAGCGAGAGCCGAGCGTTCGTCGCGAGCATGTTGAAGAAGGAAATGCAGTTCGAGAGAGCATTCGTGAGCGACGGAGGACTACTCGTCGCGGGCGCGGATGCCGTAGGCAAGGGCGTGGTCTTCGGGTACGCGGACCAACGGAATCTCGAGCTGTTAGTGGAGGCGGGGTTCTCGCCGATGGAGGCCGTCAAGATCGCCACACTCAATGGCGCTCGCGTGCTCGGGATGGACAAGGAGATTGGCTCAATTGAAATCGGGAAGCGCGCTGACTTGGTAGTCGTAGCGGGGGATCCATCAACGCGCATGGCCGACATTCGCAAGGTCGAGACGGTATTTCTCCGTGGAATCGGATACAGCGCGGCACGAATGATGGCCGCGGCTCACGGACAGGTCGGCGCTCGGTAGTAGATCGGCGGGAATGTGGATCATGATCTTGGAGGTTGGGAGCCCCCACCTATTCCAACTTTTCGATCCCATGAACGTTCCGTGTCGTGCCCGGAAACCCCGGATGCCGGAGACAGAACTTGCAGGTGACGTCCCTCGCCTCCCCCGAGGTTCATCCCATCAACGCAGGCGGCGTTGAGTCGGCCACACAGCGAACTGGTCTTCGTCGCACCTTCTCCCCTGGGCGAGCGCGCGTCGTAGGTGCGCGTCACCCACAAATGCACCTTCATCCGTGTCATCCGCTCCCCCATCGTCGAGAGGTTCGACCGCGAGCAGCACGATCGACTCGCACGCGTCGCGCGATGCACCAGCGCTGCGCGGCGGCGAGCGGCTCCGTCCCGCTCACCGCCGCACCACGGTGCGGCACTCTACACCTCCACCATGTCCGCAGGCGTCACGACCCCGCGAGCCTCGCTGACGAGGTGGTCCGCGAACGGCACGCGAACGGCGATCGAGCGCTTGAGCCACGTGTGCGGCCCGCGCAGCGTCCGCCACAGGTCCCGCTCGTTTCGGACCAAGTCCCGGAGCGTGGCCAAGAGTTCCTCGGCGGTGGTCGCGCACTCCCATGCGCGGACGGTTCGCCCGGTCAGCGCGCGCACCGTGCGCCCGATGGATTGAGCCGACGACGCCTCGAAGTATCCCGCGCAGGCGGGAACTGAGACGGCGGGGTGCGTAAGAAGCGACCGCAACCGAATCAACGTCACGCTCCGATGGAGCGCGTAGGGCGATGCGAGCCCCGAGCGAAAGACGCTCGACACCACGCTCGACGGGACGATCCGCAGTTCGGCCGCGAGCGACCGGATGGTGCCATGAAACGGGCCGCCCGCCCGCGCCGCCCACGCCCAGAGCACTTTGCTGAACGTCGGTGCCTCCGGCACTTCTGCGAGAAAGAGGTCCAGGACCGCCCGGCACGCGGCGATGTCTGCCCGCCGCATCCAGCCGATCGGTGCGGCGCCGTGCGCGGGGCGCGACTCGACGGGTTGGCGCCGTCTGTGTGTGACTACCATCGAAACTCTCCAGTGAAGGACAGAGAGCCGATGGTCCCGCGCCGCTACAGGACGCCGCCTTCTGCGAAGCTGAAGTAGCGTCCCGCCTTTCCGAGGATGATGTGGTCCCCGACCGGGACGTCTAGCAGTCTCCCGGCGGCGACGAGTTGCGACGTGATCGCGCGATCATCGGGGCTTGGGGTCGGGTCCCCACTCGGATGGTTATGCACGACCACAATCGCGGAAGCCCGTTCGGCGACCGCCGGTGCGAAGACTTCACGTGGGTGCACGAGCGCGGAATTGAGGATGCCACGGCTGATCATGCGTACTGCCGACACTTTGTGCTGACTATCCAACAGCGCTATCCGCAGTTCTTCCACCGGCAGATCCTCCATCTGCGGCGCGAACAACGCAACGACATCGCGAGGGGAGCGAAGCGGCTGACGGGTGGGAACGTCCTCCGTCGCGCGTCGCTTGCCAAGCTCAAACGCCGCCACGATCGTCGCGGCGCGCAGCACCGACAGCCCGCGCTGCTTGGCGATTCCGCTCGCGGTTTCCTGGGCGAGCGTCCGTAGCGAGCCGTGCGCTGCGTTGAGCATCCCCTCGACCGCCAGCGTTGGCGCAGCTTCGCCGAGGATGACGGCGAGCAACTCACGAATGGAGAGGGCCTCGGCACCGAGCGTGCAAAGGCGCTCGACCGGGTGATCGGGATGCAGCGGCTTACGACGGGGCACGGGCGACATTCCTCAGCACGGGGAGATGACGCGATCATGCTCCCGCGCCTCCCGGTCGTTTCAGCCCGGCGGTTCCCGGCGCGTAGCCATCGCCTCCAACTGCTGCTCCAAGCGCCTCAGAAACGCGGCGAGTAAGAGGTTCTCGTCCACGCCGAGCGCCGCCGCGAATCGCTCCAACTCGACGCGCGCCGCTGCCGCACGCTGGTCCTCATGCGCTTGCCGATACTGCCGCAGCTCGTCGCGGTGCGCGGCGAAGCCGGGCGTCTCTTCGAGATCCCAACACGGATCGCAGAGCCATTGGGCTTTCAGGTCCGCGACCTCCGCGTCGGTTCGGCGTTCGTCCCCGCTCCGCTCGTCAGCCATCCTAGCCCTCCTGCGTGGCATCGGTCCAGCCGTGGAACAGCGGGAGACCCGCACCCTCCGCCGATCGGTCGCCCTGTACGTCCGCGTGCGCCACGATCCGGGCCGCCGCGTCCTCGCGTCCCGTGCTGCGCCGCACGATCTGGCCGAGTAGTCCGACGTGCACACCCTGCCCCAGCACTTCCCCGGCGGTCGTCGTGGCTTCTCCTAGCTCGTACGCATCTGGCACCGCCATGATCCGCCGTGCCTCGGCGAGGGTGAACCAGCGCAGCGTGTCGGGCCGCGTCGGGTGCGGGACGACGGGGTTGTCCCCCTGCCCTGCGAAGTAGCGCTTCTTGAGGACCGGCGCGACGCGAGCGGCAAGGTCCACCACAATCGCGCCGAAACCATTGCCGCGCATGGCCTGTTTCTCACGATGCGCGAACAGCCACGGCTTCGTGCCTTCGTCGAACCACGCGTCCTCGCGCACGTCCGTGTCGAGCACGTCCGTTACCGTCTGCGCCGTCTCCGCGATCGGCGGCCACGGGTCCGTCACCGTGCCGTCCTCGGCCGGCGTTTGTGCGACGATGACGGTTCGCGCGCGGCGCGCGAGGAACCCGTGCTCGTGCGGACTGATCACGCGAACTGACACGTGATAGCCACTGCGACGGAGCGCACCGAGCAACGCGTGCGCGGTCTCGGAACCGGCGTACGCCGGCGCTTCCTCGATGATGATGGTGCGCGGATTCGTACGGGCGATCACGAGGAACGCCCAGAGCGTCATATCGCCAAGAGGGTGTGCGGTCGCGGGGAGTGTGGCGTCTCGCTTCGCCCCACCCGCGCCCTTCGCGGTGCGCGCGGCGCGCGAGAACGGCTCGCACGGAATCCCCATGCACAGGAGCTCGACCGGCGGAAGGGGACAGAACGCCGCCTCGTGCACGCTGAGGCAATGCATGCTCGCCTCCGCGTGGTTCCGCTCATAGATGGCGGCATAGCGCTCCTCGATCTCGATTGCGAAGCGGGGCGTGAACCCCGCCGTGCGCGCGGCCGCGTCAAAGAGCCCGCCGCCGGCGTACACCGATCCCGCGCTTCCATCGCGGAGTCGAGCGGCCACCCGCGACTCCGTGATCGCGGGTGCGAGCACAATCCGTCCCGCTTCCACGCGCACGATCACGGCTCCATCGGAGCCGAACACCGCGGTCATCAGCGACGAGTTCACGTCGATCACGGGGATGTCGCCGGCCTTCACCGAGACGCGGTTGTGCGTAGCGACCGGCGACGGCGAGAGCTCGAGCGTCTTGCCGTGCGCTGCGACGGCGAGGAATACGCCGGGCACGAACCCGGCGCGCTGCAGGTAGCGCCCCGCAGCGTAGAATCTTCGGTTGCCCTTATGCCGGCCAAGGGTGGCACGGCTCACGCGGATGGGGAGCGTCGATGTGGTGTCCATACGCGGGGGATGGCGCCGCGCGGACCTACGGGCCGTCGCCAGCGACGAGTTGCATACAGAGTTGCCGTTCCGCCGCCGGTGTCCACGGCCCGGCCGCCCGCTCGACCCGTCGTGCCTCGGCCTGCCACACGGCGACGCTCGCATCCGTCACGCCGGTGAGCGCCGTCGACGTGTCCGGTACTGCGGCCGCGAGCCGCGCCCGGCGCACGTCCTCATAGAAGAGGTCGGCTCCGACGAACGACCGTCCGGTCTCGACCGTCGCGACTTGCGTCGTTCCCGAGCCGCTGAACGGATCGCACACGAGGTCGCCCGGCATCGAGTAGAGGAGGACGGCGCGCTTGGCGAGCGCGAGCGGGAATTGCGCCGGATGGGCACCGTGTCGGCGCTCCGGGTTGTTGTGCCCGACGTTCGGGATGCTCCACACGTTTGTCGGCCATGCCCCGAGTGGCGTGCCGGAGAGCTGCCCCTTTCGCGGGCCACGAAACGCGCGCTTCGCCGGATCGCGTTGGGGAATGCGCGCGGCGTTGGGATTGAACACGGGCTCGCCCTGACTCGCGACGAGGACCGTTTCAAACCGCTCCGCCAATCGCCGCGCCGGCGTCTGCCCGTGCGGGACGCACCACGCGATGCGACTCTGGTAGATCAGCCCCGTCGTGCGCAGGTCCTCAAAGAGCATCACATCGAGCGGGAGTAGCCGATCCTGCCAGTCGCGCGTCTGCCCGAGCTGCAGAAACAGCACGCCGCCGGGTCGGAGAATCCGAGCGAGCTCTGCAACGATTTGAAGGCACCACCCGCGGTAGTACGCAAAGGCCATTCGATCGGCGGACGGGGCGTCGCCGTACCGCACGCCAAGGTTGTAGGGGATCGAGGTGCAGACGAGCTGGACTGACGCATCCGGAATCCCGTCGAGGAAGTCGACGGCGTCGGCGGTGGCCGTCGTCTCCACGATGCGGCGGAGATACTCCGCCTGCCGCGCGTGCCGATCGGCGGCGCGCTCCCGGATACGCGCTTCGGTCTTACGCGCACCAGCGCGCACCGCGAGCGCATAGATGCGGCCGCGCGACCAGCCGGTCCGCGCGCGCACCTGGTCGTACGTCTGGGCGGCGAGGAGGGCGAGCACTTCAGCCTCCTCATCGCTCGGCGTCATGTCAACGGCGGCCGCTGCATTCACGCATGCCTCCCGTGCTGTGGTCAGCCGCTTGGTGGTGCTGCGCACGGGCGGCGGGTCATCGGCTTTGCACGCGCGCATTGCGCGTCGACGCGGCTCGCGGTGAGCTCACGTATTTCCCCACGCGTGAACGCGTATGCGCGATAGACACCTTCAGCGGTCCGAAACACGCGATGCGTTGCGCGTGCGCTCGGCGTCCACCCAATAGGCACCACCCGGCCATCCCGCAGTGCGCAGTCGTGCACGCGCCAGCGCACTCGGTCCGCGCCGTCGAGGTAGACCCGCCGCCGCTTCACGTCCCACACCAGCGCGGGGAGCGCGCCACTTGCCGAGGGCATTGTCCCCGGTTGCGCCCGCGCGCGATGGCCGCGCGCCATCAACGACATCCGCCCGGCGCACCGCGGTCTGGGTGACCGGGCGCGTCGGGCGGCTCGTTCAACCGTCCTCTTCCTTCGCTCTGCTCAGCTGCGCGCGAGACCTCCTGAAGGGCGTCGCCGACTCCGGCAACCCTGAGGCCCTCCTACCAGTTCCCCACGCCGCCGTCAGCGCAGACGATCCGCTCCACCACGCGGTTCACCGCATCGCCGACGGCCTCGCACCACTCGATCAGTCGCTGCATGCTTCGCTCCGCTCATGGGACGCCTGAAGGATCGAGGGAGCCCGTTAGGTCCGCGTTAGGTCTCATCGGGCGTCACCCAGGCGCGGAGCAACGCCCGACGGCGGACCTTCCACGCGTCCTTCTTGCGGTGGCAGCCGGCGCAGCGCGTGGCGAGATCCTCGGCGAGCTCGTGGCCGAATCGCGCGTAGGTGAGATGGTCCGCCGTGAGCTCGCGCGTGGGGAACACGTGCTGGCAATCCGCGCAGCGATTCCCGTCGCGCGCGAACACGACGAGGCGGAGCGCACGGAAATGCGCGGAGCGGAGGTGCGCGCGGTACGCGCTCAACCGCCGGCGCGCGCGCGCGACGTTCACTGGGGGAAGTGGCGTGAAGCGGAGCAGCCGCGCCGTGCGCGCGAACCAGACCGCCCGCTTGAGCCACGTGCGCCGGCGGATCACGACGCGCGCCCCGTCGGCCGCACGCGGCGCACGTAGTACGCCTCCCCGGGCACGCGCGGCGCCACGGCGTAGACAACCGCGATCGCGTCGGGCCGCCCGAGCGCGATTGCCGCTGCAAGGGACGTAGCGCCGGACACGACGAGGTTGTCGACGAGTACCACCGGCCGATCGGCCGGCAGCACGCACCGCGGGATCAACGACCGGCGCTGTGCGTCGACGTCCTGCGCCCGCTGCCCCGCCAGCCGGAGCAACCGCTGGCTCGGCAGCGCGATCACCCGCGCGAGGGCTGGCACGACCGTCATGCCCGTGCGGCCCGCCACGAGCGCGTGGGCCAGTGCGAGATTGCCGACGAGCGATCCGCCGGCCCCGGGCACTGGCACCACGACGGCGTGGTGCGGCAGGCGGCCCCGCATGGCGCGAGCGGCCTGCACCACGGCCGCTGGAAACGCCGCAGCGCCGTGCTGCTTCAGCGCGCGCGCGACGCGGCGCACCTCGAGCTGCTCGGGCGTTGCGTCGCTCGCGACCGACTCCGGCACGTAGTCGTGCGGCGCGGACACGGCGATGACCGCCGCCCCACGTGCCCGCAACCTTGGCCGGCTCGTCGGCGGTGATACCCGCGTGGGTACAGAAGGCATCGTTGCGGATCCCGTCCGCTCGGGTGAGGATCAGGACGGGATGTTCCCGCGCGCGGTCACCCGCCCTGCTCCGCGGTCGCAAGTCCCCAGCGGACCAGCCACGCGATAGCGTGCGGGTTCCCTTCCGCCGCCGCCGCGCGGACCGCGTCGACCCGTGCGCTCCAGGCGTCATGCCACCGGCAGACGGGCGCGCCAGCCGCCACCTCGACCTTGCGCTCCTCCTCGCTGCCTCGCCCTAGGGCGTAGAACGCGGTCGTCGTGAGCAAGATGCGCAGCCGGCCGGGGACATAGCCGACACGGTCGCAGATGGCGCAGTGCATTCGCTTTCGTCCGCACGCCCTCGCATGGCCCGTCGCGGCGACCAGCACGCCACCGCACGCGCCACACCGCTGATCGGCGAGCCGGGCGCCACGTGTGGCCGCCCATCGCTGGGTCCTCCCGCACGAGGCACATGTTGCGCGCGCCATCGGCTTACCTGCGGAGGCGGGACCGCCGCTGCTTCCGCGGGGGCTTCCCGGCGCCGCGCGCGGCCGATCGCTCTGCCGTGCGCCGTGCGACCTCGAGCCGCACCGCGCCGTACGGCAGGATGAATCGCGTCCGTCGCCCCTTCTCCCGGACGATCAGTCCCTCGCGCCCGAGCGCGACAACGATGGCTGTTCCGTTCGCGGTGAGCGCGAGACGCTCCACCTTCCGGATGCCGGTGCCTGCCAGACGGAGTGCGCTCATGCCCGCGTCCTGTCTCCGCGCCGGGGACTACCCGATGGCGGGGCGCGTCGCCTCGACCGGCACGACCAGGCGGACACTGTTGTCGCCCCGGTTGACGAAACGGGCGGCAGCCGCACGGATGGCGAGGTTGGCCATCGGGGACTGGCGGACGTCCTTCATATATAGAAGGCTCCGGTGGAAGGGATTCCCCAGTGCGCTGTCCCCGCGCCGGTCGCCCGAGACCCCAACCATCGTCGTCGCGTCGGTGCCCGGATCGACGCCCCTGTGCGCGCGTTCCCGCACCACCGCCGTCCCGGGCATCATCCGCCCCACGGTAGTGGGACTCCACACCGACCTCCCTCACCTCCCAATGGGGGAGAGAGAGACCACCGCAGAGAAGCGGGGAACCCGCACCGAGGGGACCACGCCGAGCAACACTTCCCTCTCCCCGCGAACAACCCTTCGACCGAGACCGGACGCGAGTCACCGGCAGCGGAGACCAGCCAACCCGACGCGACCCAGCCCATCCCGACACCGCCACCCGGCCCTGCTCCCACCGCGAGAATGGCGCATCACAGCCCGACCGACAGCGGGCGCGAGCCCCACAGCGGAGGCCAGTCGATCGGGAAGAGAAGCCCGACCGACGGCAGACCCATCCTCACCACGAAGGCGAGTCGCGCGGGAGAAAGGACGGCGTCCCCCTCCCCCTCACCGCAGTATCCCCGTGTTTGGGGAAGCGATACGCGGCGGGCACTGTAGACGTCGTTGCTCGCTCGGTGGCGGCATTCCGCCGTGCGCACTTCGGCCCGTTGCAACGTGGTTTAGAACCGGCTTCGCCCTTCTTGCGCCGCTAACCGATCAGCGCATGTCCCGTGACTTCCCGGATTGGCGGCAAGTTGGTCGCTCGCTCTGCCACCGTTGGCTGCGCCGCCGCGAGAAACCACCGGCCGAGTTGCGGTGCGCGGTCAGCCGCCGTCAGCGCTATCGCATCGCTGATGTCCTGCCAGAACGCTCGCCACTTCGGCCCCCGCGTAACACGAAGTGCTCGCACGGGACAATACGCCGTGGTGCCCGTTCGCTCCACCACCAGACGTCGCACGCGTTCCGTCGTGCGATCGTCAGCGTGCACCAAGACAATGGCGAAAGGAGCGACCGCCGCCGCCAACTCAAGCACGCCAGCAAGGCTCGCCGCCGTCGTGTAGCGTGCACCGACGAGCAGTGTCGGGAGCCCTTCATCGCCAATCTTGACTCCGGCGGGCGGCACGACGCCAACGATGCCGCTCCCTCGCTCGTTCGCGAGGCTGCCCGCCTGAAGCACCCGCGTCACGCGTCCGAGCCGCCCGCGTGTCGGCTCCCGCTCCGTGGCCAGTGCCGTCGCACGGAGCCACTCCGTCCCCGATGCCAGGCGCCACCCGGTGGCCAAACGACCCATCACGAACGCGGCAAGCATGAGCTGTTCGGTCAGTAGCCTCGGACTGTCGTCAGCGGCTACAAGGGTGGCGCCTGGTGTCCCGAGCTGCGCTGCGAGCGTGGGCCACTCGGGACCGCCGATAAGCACCGACCGCAACCCTTGGGTGGCGCTGAGCGCGAGCGAACGCGCACTTGCCTGAGTCAGCACGCCTCGGGCGATCAACCGGCGGACCGCGACATAGTACGCCACCTCCGACCGCCCCTGCAATGCGACACCGAGCTGGATCGCCAGACGCGTCGGGACAATCCCGCAGGCCGCGACAACGCGCGCAATGAACCGTCCGCACTCGCCGACGCGGCCACGAGCACCCACCCGTCGCAGGTGCTTGGCGGACCGAAGTCGGTCGCGAACCACAATGGGTGCCTCCTGCACCACTATGGCCAACCCGGCGCTGTGAGCTCTAGAGGACATAACAGTTCGTGCCCGGGCAGGCCCGGTGAAATCGTCGCGCAATCGAACGACTCGTCGCGACGTACGCAACTTCCACCGGCATGTCACGGTGTTTGGCCACGAGATCCGTGGCGCGGTAGTTCCGGGAGAGCACCTCCGTCCAGAGTCGCCGACCGTCGTTCAATCGCACTTCCACATCCGCCGTTGGCATTGCTGTCGAGCCGCGGCGCATCCGCCCCCGTCCTGAACGGCTGCGCGACAACTGCGCCTCCTCACCGAGGACCTCGGCGACGTCGCCGGCGTCAGCTCGCAGTGCGAAAAGCGATAGCGCGGCCTCGACGGCAAGCGCGCTGTGGGTGACGATCGCTCGCTTGAGATTGATGGGCTCGCATCCCATCGCGCGCATCCAACCCTCCGCTGGGCTCAACCCCATCGGCGGCACATCCGCTCGGCGGAGGTCGACGACGTACCCCGCAGTTGCGCCGCGACGGAGCGCGAGCCGCACAGCCCGGCGCCGGGCGCGGCGATCCGGGATCCGACGCGCCAGGCTGGCTTCCACGAATCCTGAATCCCACGTCGCATCGACTTGACCGCAGTCCATCAGTGCCCGCAGCAGCCCGCCCGCGCGGGACCGCTTCCCCGTCGCGAGGCGAAAACGCCATGCCACGTGCGTGCGGGACCAGACCGCCCGGTAGCCGCGCAGCGGCACGGTCAACCACCGGTCCTGCTGTCGACGCACCTGGTCACACAGGGAGATCATCGCCGTCATCGACACGTGCTCGGGGGCCCGGCCGAGGATGAGGCCGGCGAGTTGTGGGATCGTCAGCGGCACTCGGTGCCGCGTCCACCACTCCGCCCAGCGGTGACCGCTCCCGATCGAGACCGGCTGGCTCCACCACTGCCACCCCTCCTTCGTCAACGGGACTGGCTGGGGTCGCGGCAGGCTGAGGACTCCGATCGCGTGGTCCATGTCTCTTCTCCCCTTGAGTCGCGCCCGCTTCGAGGAACGCGAGCACTTGCTGCGCGGACGCGGTGCGCTCCGAGGTCTCTCCGTTTCGCTCCGCTTTCGTCCGCGTCCCTGATCCTGGCGCTGGATTCCATCGGCCGCGGACCCCGCGTGCTCGCGTCGGGATCGACAACGCGCTGGTTGCTCCGCCGAGGGCGTCACTCCACTGGTCTTGTTGTTCGATCCAGACTTCGCGTCCCTCATCCTGAATTCCGCGTAAAACGTCGCGCCCAGCTTCGACAAAGCGCCGCAGCGCACGCGACTGAGTCAGCCACTGGGCGATCGGCGCTGGTCCGAAGGCGTCCCATGCATCGGGCATCGGCGGAGCCTCGAGCGCAGACGATCGGTCATCCCGTTTGAAATGCTCGATCGCCTCGGCGAGCGGGACCGGACGGGGCAGCTCAATGCCGAGCATTGTCCGCAGTTCCTGTCCGGCTTGGAGCGACCGAAGGATCAGCGGGGGCGGCGGATTCATCTGGCGGGACATCACCTTCGCGCCGCCGGCGAACGCCGCCGCGAGCACCTCGCCGACGGCAACCAGCGCCTCTTCGCGAATCCGCCATCCGAAGCGATGATTCCAGATGAGCAGGCCGACCCGCGTGCCCTCGGCGTCCCGGAGGACCGTGAGGCCCAGCAGATCCTCGCGTGTCGAGTCGTAGAAGTTGACCAAGTAGTGGAGGCGATCGATCGGGATGAGGTCGGCGCCCGGATCCCCGGCGATCGTCATGATGGGAATCGGAATCTCCAGCGCCGGCGGGACGCATCGCAGCGCGTCAGCGTGCCACGGCACGTCCTGCATCCGAGGCGTCACAATCCGCCGGCTCGGGAACACTTGTGGTCCGTTGGCGAGGCGCGCGATCGCGTGGCGCATCGGGAGGTGCTGGATGATCTCCGCGCGGAACCGCGGCACGTCGTCCATCGCAATCCGTTCGCCGGCGGAACGATGGACGGCCGAGGCGCTGCCTGTCCCGCCGAGCGGGTCTTGGAGGTTCGTGAGGTTTTCGCCGATGGTCACGGAGCGAACCGCCGCGCGCTTCATTCCGTGCATTCCGGACTTCACCTCCGCGCCGGCACCGTCCGGGTCGCGGAAGCTGATCAGGTTGGCGCAGTTCGTCCGAAGCGTCTCCTGCGCGGCGCGGCCACCCTCGTCGAGCTGCGCGGCGGTCTGGAAACCGAAGATAAAACCCACGTCGGCCGCGCGAACCAGCGCGGTGGCCTCCGCAAGCATCTTGTTGACAAAGAGGCTTAGTTCGTCGATGACAATGATCAGCGGCCGTCGGCGCGCGGGGTCAGCCGCGCCCCCGACGCGCGACGCCGCCGAGACGAGCGCCGTGAGATGCAGGATCGTGATCGCTCGCGCCACCGATCCATATCGCTGCACGGGCATGTCGAGCACCACGATGCGGCCTTCGCGCAGGACGTCGTCCCATGTGCCGTACGTCGGAACCTCCGGCGCCATGACGCGGGCGAGGTCGCCGTCTTGGAGATACCGCGCGAGGTTGAGGACGCGCTGCAGGTGCTTTCGCCAGTCCTCTTCCTTGACGCGCGCGGCACCGGTCAGCTGCTCGAGGGTGGTGGGATCCAACTGAGCGCGGTCGAGTGGCCTGCCGTCGCGAAGCGCTTCGTCCTGATCCTCCAATAGGCGCTCGGCTTCGGCGAGGACCTCAAGCGTATACGCCTGGCTTTGACACATGGCGATGATCTCTTGCCAGGACACACGGCCCGGGCGCGTCACGCGCAGTACGGCGACCATCATGGTCAACCACTGCGCGGCAGTCTGCGCATAGTACGGATCGCCCTTCTCATCCAGGATGTCGATCGCGTCGACTATGCTGTCTCCCAGATCGGCGTTCGTCCGCTCGAGATCAAAGGCGGCAATCGAAGTCCCGAGGGTCGGACTCACAACCGTGACCTGAGCCAACCGCTCGGGGGAATCCGCCATCGCCACCGCGCGCACCAAGGTGAGGATGTGGTCGTCGCGCGACTCCTGCTTGGCGTTCACCACGAAAATCGCCGGCCGCTTGAACTGGTGCAGCTCAATGAGCTCCGCGCGTCGCCGCTCAGCCGCCGGTTCGTCCACGCACCCGCCGTACGCCGCGATGAGCTGCGGGTTGCGCATCGCATGGATCCGCTCGATCCCACCGAGCCGACGAATGGTGCGGCGGAGCGCGAGACGCTGACGCCAGCCCGCCGGCTCCAGCTGCAACGCGTGAGCCGCTACATGCTCCGGGGTGCCGTACGCTGGCAGCGCGATGTAACCACCTTCGCTGTCGCGAGGAGCCGGCGGCGGCATTGGGAACTTTCTAACGGCATCGGCAACGGCTTTGGTGATCGCGCCCGACGACTTCCCCGATCCCGTGCCTCCCTCAACCATCGTATGAAGGAACACCCCGGTCCCTTCGATGGCCGCATGGGGCGACGCCAGCAGTTCATCTTCGGGCTCAAGTAGATCGCCCGGCTGATGGCCGGCCTCGGTGTAGCCTGATCCGATGTAGAACGACCAGTCGAAGAAAGTGCACCGCGGCGGGAGGTACTCGGGGAGCGTGACGCGGTCCCGGTCATGCCGATGGCGGAAGACGTGGACGACCCAGCCGGACGTGACAAGCACGGCGCCGGCCAGCACCGCGGCCAACGGGTGAACAAGCGCGCCGACCACTCGCCCGGCGCCGCCGGCGAGCCAGACCGCTCCGGCGATAGCGAACCAGAGCACCGCGGTCGTCGCTGCGGTCCGCTTGAGTTCGTGCCACCACAAACGACGCGCGCGGACTCGGTCCGTGGCGTCGCGGGTGTGCGTGTCCAACCGGTCACGTTCGGGCTGGATACGGCCGGGAGTGGGCTGCGTGGAGTTCTGGTGTTCGGTCATCCGGGTGCGACGTGTCCGGGGGTAGCGCTGTTTCCGGTATAGTCGCGCAGGGGCGTTAGGCAGGCGTTAGCCCCTCCAGACACCCAAGCCCACCTACAAATGCGCACACTCGAACTCGCCGATCGCCGCTGGGTCGACCAATGCGTCGACCATTTCCCCGCGCGCAGTGCCGTGGCGAGCGCGGCGATCCGTTTCCTACACGAGGAGGCGGACGCGAAGCGCCTCGTCGCGCGATCGGCCGAGCTCTACGCCCATGTCCTCCTCGCTTTTGCCGTGGCGAGTCGAGATCTCTCCGTGCGTGCGGCCTTCGCGACCGACAGGCTTCCGGCACTCGTCAACGGCATCTGTCGGCAAGACAACTACCGCACGCAGTTCTATCTCGTTCGAGGAGTGCTGCGCCGGTTCGCGGCGTTCGCCGGCTACGCCGAGCAGTTCGCCGCCGCTGCCCTCGTCCGCCCGGACGTGTCACTCACCACCGAGGCCGCCCCGACTGGTCCACGGCGCCGCGCATCCATTCGCTCGATCGACTTGTCCTATCTGCAGTGGGTGCACCGGTACGCACTCTTTGTGCTTAACCGCACGCAGGGTCAGAACGCGGCCACCCCGCGCACGGCAAGCGCAGCCGACCTGCAACGGGCTGCTATGATTGCCATGTGCCGGTATGCGGGTGCACGGCCCGCCGATCTCCATGCGCTCACGTTTGATGACCTCTCGCGCGGGCGCACGTGGGATGGAACGATCGACTCCACCTGGCGCGCGATGCATGTCGATCGCAACGCGACGGGCACGGCCAAGCGGATAGTGCGCGAACTCGAGCTCCCGCCCATCGCGACGCGGTGGCTGCGCCGCTGGATGACCGAGCGCGCGGCCCTTGAGCCGATTGCGGGCGGCGCGCCCGTGTTCGTGGAGATCCCCGCAGAAGGTAGCCGTCACCCGCGCCCGCTCTCCGCGCCGAAGCGAGTCTGGCAGATTGTCGCCGGAACGGATGGGGAGTTCCGGTCCTCGGCCGCTCATCCCTGCTTGGCGGCGCGTGATACCTGGGAGAGTCCGTTGGACGATGCCCTCGACGAGCGCGCTCTCCCCATCCATCAACGTCCGGAGTTGAGCCCTACCCTCCTCCGCGCGTGCTTGGGTGTGGAGCTCGTGTTCGCGAATGCCAGCGCCGAGGCGATGACCGATGTACTCCCGCGTCGTCTCGGCATGGTGAGTCGTGCGGGCATCTTTCGCTACCGGGAACTGGCCCGCATTACTCGGCCTCGCGCCCGCGTCGCTCGTCCTCCACGTATTGCTTGAGGTGTGTAGCCAAGCGCGCCAGCTTTCGCTGTGCCCCGACGACTCCCGGCTGTTCCGGACGGACACCGGCGGGCCGCGCCGCAGCGCGCCGCACGAGCGTGCGCAGGTCCTGTCCGACCAGCGGGAACGCTTGCCCAGCCGAACCCTGCCCGCCGTTCGCGATGCCGCCGAAGTAGTAGTCGGCACGCTGCACCTCGTCGGCTACCCACTGGAGGTACTCGACTAGCGCGGCATGCGGGTCATCGATTACGCGCTGCCGATCCGGCCGTGGTGGAACCGACGCCGTTCCCTTTGGCTGGAACGCGCCGATCCGCGCACGGATGAGGGAGCGCACCTCGTCATCGCCGAGGCTGGACCGGACGTTCTTCTGAATCCACTTCCATGGAAACGCTGCGCGCACTTGGGCGTCAACGTCCTGCTGCTCCAACGTGGTCAACGTCCGCACGAGGGTCCCAAATCGCAGCAACCGGCTGACATAGCCCGGGCTGAGCCGGATACCTCGCCCAATCGCGCGGACTCCGGGACGCGGACTCGCACCTGCAACTGCGCGTGCGAGCGCGATCGCCTTGCTCGCGACGGGCTGCGGAGTCGCCGCAAGGCTCCTGTAAGTCCTTATCCAATCATCCTTTATGGCAATGCCCATTATCGAATACGCGCGGTCTCGCTCGCGGAGAGGGGTTCGAAATGTGTGCTGGGTAAACATAGGTAAACATTCTTCACCACGACAGGGGCCGTGCATGGCTCAGTGCCGCAATCAGACAACATCAAGGCAAACGTTGACATATGTTGAGACAACGCAACGGACATTGCGCCCCTTCCCCGCCCCGTATTCGCATCCTGGAACCGGCCATCAGCACGCCGAGTCACCGCCGACCAGCTGTTCGCCATCCCGCAAGCCGTGGTCGTGGTCCGCCTTGACGAGTCAAGGGCCCGCCTAGACGCTTGCCGTCAGCCGCGACAAGTCGGCGCGAGGATCATCGTGCTTCCATGCGAGCCGTCCGTCATACGGGCGAGCGACATGAGGAGTGAAGCGCTACGCGCGGCGCCAAGTCCCGAAGGTCCCGCACAGTGGCGTGCCTCCTTGACCTGTCAAGAACGGCAAGTCGGCCAGCGTCGCCCGCCTTCTCGCGAACGTTCTGGGACTGCACTGGGACTGCACATAGAGAGACCACGGAGGACTTTGCAATGTGTATTGGCAGTGGCCTGCACACGCAACTGCAGTCCCAACCGTGTCTGAGCCGGAGGCAACGTGCAGCCGAGGCGTCACTTACCAGCGTTCTTGACTAGTCAAGGCTCCATGCTTACCGCGCAGGCAGTTCGCACCGCAGAATTGGCCCACCGTCCGTATCGCGCCCGTGATGCGCTCGGGGTGCGAACCGTTGGCGCCGTATCTCGGCCCCTCGCCAGCGCCAGGAATTCAAGGTGAGCTGCCGACGCGTCATGGTGATTGTTACGCTTGGCGAAGGTCAAGCGTATTCTAGACAACACTCAAACTGACACTCATGCCTCTTCAGATCGAGTCGACGCTCCGTGATCCAGTCGTAATCGCAATCGCGAACCAGAAGGGCGGGGTGGGGAAGACGATGATCTCAGTCAACCTCGCGCACGCGCTCCTACGGTATCTGGAGAAGCGGAGCCGGAGGGGTGGAGCAGCTTCGCCCCGCGTACTGCTGATCGACGGGGATCCGCAGGCGTCCTTGACCGCGTGGCTCCAGCCGTATGACGCGAGTGTTGGCGCTTGGGTTGGCGAGACCGGCGGCCTCTTCGATAATTCCGAAGAGTTCTCCATCGCCGAGCCGCAGCCAGCCATGGCCGAAGTGATCGAGGCTCGCCCGCGGACCGAGTCAGAGCACGCGCACGTCCTGGAGCGGTCCGTGATTCCCGTCGACGCGGAGCGACTGCCAGGCCTTTACCTCCTGCCCACGAGCCTCGCGGCCCAGGTTCGCGAACTCGAACTCATCCAGCGCCACGCCGCGGGCGGGGAAGGGCCTGCGTTGCACATCCGAGACCGCCTACTGCCGCTTCTCTCGCAGTTCGATGCCATTGTCATCGACTCGGCGCCGGGGATATCGAGCTTCACCAAAGCCGCGTACCTCCTCGCCCAGTGGGCGATCATTCCGACGGGTCCGAACACGCTCGCGTTCGAAGGTGTCGTGCGAACGCGCAACAGCATGCTCGAGTTTCGCCGTGCCTGTGGACAGCTGACGCCGCCCATCGCACCGCCCATCGAGATCGCGTTCGTCCTCCGCAACATGTTCTTTGTCCGATCGAGTTATGGCGACGCGGTCACGATGCTTCTGGAGGGCGCGTGTGGAGACCGGCTCTGGCCTCAGCAGATCACGTACCGCGCGGGACTCTCGGAAATCTCGTCTCCGCGAGAGCCGTACCGCCGCGGCCTGACCGTCTTTGAGGCGGGAAAGGACCTCCGTCCGATCAGCGAACAGTTTGACACATTGGCGCAGACCCTACTGAAGTCACGTCCGTAGCGGAGATCCGATATCTATGGCAACCCAAAAAAAAAGCAGCACGCGTACGAGCCCTCCCGCACGGTCCAAAGGTGGTGCGGTGAAAGCCCAGCAGTTCTTCGGTGTCGGCTCGCGCACGCACGCTCTCGCGACGCACGCAGCCAAGCCTCACCCTGCGCCGGGGCCCACCACTTCGGCGCACGGGCAGGTGCCCTCGTTGCCGCCTCGCGCCTCGGCTCCCGCGCCGGTGCGCTCGCCGATGCTCGCCGCGATGCGCGCCATCGGCGGCGACAGTCGCCTCATTCCGATCGCGGAGATTCGCCTTCGCCCGCTGCAGCAGCGGCGCTACAACGCCTATGCGCCCGATGTGCGCGCCGCGTACGATCGTGGCATCGTGGACTTCTCGAAGACCATCGCGCGCGATGGCCTGCTCAATGCCGTGACGCTCCGCGAACTCCCGTCGTCCGACCTGCCGCATCGGTACGAACTACTTGCCGGCGAGCGCCGGTATCGGGCCCACGTCCACCTGAAGCTGCTCGAGATCCCGGCGCGTGTGGTGAGCGCGCCGGATGATGCAACGCTCCATCTCCTACAGTTTGTCGAGAACTTCGAACGCGTTGACCTCAGCCCAATGGAACTGGTCGATTCCATCGCGCTCGTGTGCCAGGCGCTGTCGGCGCGGGCAGGCGGGACCGAGCCAATCGCATTTGAAGTGTTGCCCGAGCACGTCCCTGGCATCACCCGCACGTTCGCGATTACCGCACGACGAGTGTATGGCTTGCCCAGCGCGGCGAAGGAAATGTTGTACGGCCGCCCAAAGCCGAGCCTGCACACAATCCGTCGTGCGGTCGAAGGTCTGCGGACGGACGCCGAAAAGATTGATGCCGTCGCCGCGTTGGTGGCCCGGACCGCAACCGGCCGCGGGCGCGCTCAGTCGACTTCGCTCGATACCGCGCGGGCTGCGCGAAAGCGGGGGATCCGGCAGCGCCGCGTATCGCGTATCTCCACCGTGCCGCGTGACGACGGCGGGTTCTTTGCCGCTGACATTCTGATCGCGCTCCCGCGGGCGCAATGGACCGGCGCGCCGGACGCGCTCCGTGCGACCGAGGCCGATGCTCTCGATGCGCTCGCGGAACGCTGCCGCGAGCGTGCGGCCGAGATTCGCGCCGCGCCGGCGCCCTAACACATAGTTAGGCTCCTAGGGAGAGGCATCAACGGTATGAACGAAGAACGGCAGGTGCTTCGGGTCGGCATCGATGGCGCGTGGAAAGCAGGCGAGTTCGCGGCCTCACTCAACGCGTTGGACCGCCTTTACACTCTGCGCTTCGCCCTCGCTGTAGAGTCGGAAGAACTGCGTGAGCTCCGCGACTTCTACATGGACGCTCCGTTCCCACCGTTCCCGGGCTCCATCAGGGCTCTGCGCCGGTGGGCGCGATTGGCACCGCCCTCCTTGCTCCGTCCAGAGCGCGCGCCGTTGCTTGGCCGAGAGCGGCCTGCAACTTTGGCTTCGGAACTGCTGGAACCGGGAGAGCGACTGGTCGTCCAACGCGTGCTTTACGGGTCCCCGGGCATCAAGGATCTCGCCGGGATCGGAGAGATCATTGGTCACGTTAAGGACCTCCTGGTTCGGCTCATCGAGCACTGGTCAACGAGGCGACAACGTTCGCTAGAGAATGAACACCGCGAACTGGAGAACCAGCAGCTGCAGGTCGAGATCGCCAAGCAGTTCGTCGGGCTAGCGCAGGGGCTTGGTTACACGAAGAAGGAAATGCGGCAGCTTGTCGCCACTATTGTGCAGGAGCAAAGGCCGCTCGTGCACCTCGTTGCGGCGGGCAAGATCACATCCGCCGACACGATCAACACCGAGTCGCATTCCTCATGAACCGATTCGACGACCTATTGCAGCGAGTCAACCTGCTGAACTCTCAACTCGAGCCGGTGGAGCACCATATTGGATCGGAAGTGAGGAAACTTCTGCACGGCAAGCTCTGGGGAATAGTTGGAGAGTTGAACGCAGCGCTTGATCTCGGCCTCGACAACACCGCGCTGGACCTGACAGTGGATGGGGATCGTCTCAAGATCCATTTCTGGTCGGGCGCCCGAGGTTCCGGCGAGTCCGAAGTCGACGTTTTCATTGAGCGCTCGTTCGCTGTGCAGAGGCACACGAAGGATCTCGGAACCGGGAGCGTCACGGTCACGTGACCGTTGGGAGACACACATCGCAGCGAGGCGGGGATTGCCCGACGAAACACCGACCGGAGGTCGTGAATACCTCGTGGCGGTCCGCGAACAGGAAGCACGCTGTCGCGCCGGTACCGAGCGAGCAATTCGTGCATTCGGGCGGAATCTGCCTGTCTTGGAGAGCGCCCTCGGCTCCGCGCTCTCCTCGCTTGAACAAGCCGCGTGTTGCTACTGGGGTTGTACTGGAGGCGAGCACGTTCTTGAACGCCTCATCGGTCGCGCGTACAGCCTCGCCTGCGCGTCGCATCGCCTGATGGAAACAGGCCGCTACGACGAAGCACTCCTTGTGCTTCGCTCTCTCGGCGAGCTAGCAAACCTGTTGACGTTGTTCGCCACGGACAGATCGTCTCTTGACACTTGGCTCGCTGCAGAGGACAGAGCGCGCCGGCGAGACTTCATCCCCGTGAAAGTGAGACTCGCGCTCGAAGCGAAAAACACTCCTGCGCCGATGGACCAAGACCTCTACGACAAGCTATGTCAGTTGACCGTTCATCCGACGCCCGAGACCAAACCGGGGATGCACAACCCGAGCGGACTCGTCGTGCTCGGCGGTCATGTTCAAATTGTCGGCGTCGTGGTAGTTCTAAACGAACTTGCGCGCGTGGTCGGTTGTTCCGCGATATGCGCATCATCGCTCCTCAGCCTGCCGGCCGAGAAAGCACTTGAGATGCGGATTCTGGGCGCCGATCTTCTGCGTACCGTGGGGCCGCTCACAATCGAGACAGTTGACCTAGTTTAGCGCGGCGCCGGCGCGTGCTTACCGGTCGGGACCGCGACGCGCGCAAGTTGCTCCTCGACCATCGACTGCGGCACGCCGAACCGCGACGAGACAAACTCGCCAAGAGCGCGCCGGGCGCGTGACGACGGGTGCGCCGAGGCCATTTCGCAGAGGTGCCTCAACACCTGCGCGCGCCGCGGGAGGGGGAGGACCGCTTCGTCATCACCCGCCTCCGCGGCGTACGCCGCCACCCAAGGCGGTACCGCGCTCTCGATCACGTAACGCAGCGCGTCACAGCAGGCGCGTCGCCCGAAACTATCCGGATCGTCACTCCCTGGCGGCAGCCGCCCGATCAACGCGCACAGGCCGATCGTTCCGAGAAGCGCTGCCGCATGGAGCGCCTGCGCGCCGGCACCCTCGTCGTACAGCACGATCACGGTGCCAGACTTTCGCTCGCCGGGGCCTCGCACCGCCGTCGCGATCTGCTCCGCCTGACCGCTGGTGAGGCTGGTCCCGCAGGACGCCACGACATGAGGCACGCCCGCTTCGAGCACGCGGAGGCGGTGCAGATATCCCTCAACCAGAACTGCCGTGCGTGCGCGCTGAATTGCATCCCGCGCACTGCCGTACCCAAACAATGAGCTGCCCTTGGACCAGAGGATGGTCTCGGGGCTATTCAAATACTTAGGACGCCGCCGCGCGGTGGGGGTGGCATCAGCCGCCTCAATTGCGCGGCCGCCGAATGCCACGGCATGCATATCGTCGCTGTCGCTTATCGGGAACATGACGCGATCGCGAAACCGGGCTTGCAGCGAGGTGCCGACCCCGAGCTTCAACAATCCCGCGTCAAGCGCGGCACGGTTCGAAACCCGAGTGGCATGAAGGCCCTCTAATAGTGGTGCCGTTCCCTGCGGGGCATACCCGATGTCTTCGCGCTCCGCCGACGCCATCGAGAAGCCGCGACTCTCCCAGTACGCCCGCGCTGCCGCGCTCGCTGCAAACTGCGCGCGGAACCACTTCCGCGCGACGTCGCACGCGATTTGCGCCTCCGTCACTCGATCGGACCAGGCGGAGGCGGCGTCGGCGAGCTGCGCATGCTTGAAGAGCTCAGGGATGGCCCGCGACCATGGTAGTCGGCGGCGCGCCATCACGAACTCGATCGGTCCTCCCTGACTCTCGCAGTGGTCGCAACGCCACTGGCTATCGCTGACGACGCAACCGCTCACGGCGACACAGTGGGGGCAGTCGGTCCGCGCGGTGCCCGCACGACCTGGGCGGGTGATCGCCGCGTCGACCAGTTCGAGGATCGAGACGCGGCGCGCAAGCTGCTCGAGCTCACGGCTCGGACGCTCCTCGCCGCTGAATCCTGCTGGGGGAGGGGGTTTCATAGGGGCTAAGTCGGCAAGCATCTATACCATCCAGTAGACGGGTCCTCGGGACGCTTCTACTCCGACCTCATGCCTCCTCAGCTGACGGGACGGGCGCGCCCGCGGCTGCCAAGCGCTCGAATTGCTGCTCGATCATCGGCCAGGACGCTGCGATGTCTGCAAGGCGCAACCACTTCAGTCGTGAAGCGCGGCCGTCCGCCGCGTGGCTTGTGAACGCAACGCCAGCGACTCTGCCCAGCTGATCGCCGCGCCGCTCCAGCACCGCGTACATCTCACCTGGTGGGCGCGCCCACAACTCCGCCGCATCTGGGACGACGTCGGTGCGCGCGCGAAGCAACTCCTTGTCGACCTCAAGGCGCCGGCGCCGCACCCGCGTCACGTGCGCGAGGTGCGCATCCTCGTCACCCCGCGCGATGAGGCCAGCAACGACGACGAGGCGCTTCCGCACCATCCACCCGGGCCGCAGCGGCCGCAGCAGGCCCAAGACATGGTCGAGGACAGGCCCTGCAGCCGTCTCCACTGCCGCCAGCAACTCCGCGTGCGCCAGCGTGAACAACGTCGTATGTCGGGGATCGCGGTCGCGCTCGGTGCGATGCACATCGAGCACACCGCTCGCGGTACCGAGATGCATGGTCCAATGCGCCCCACCCGACGGACTCACGATCACCTTGTCATGCGCGAACGCGATCGTCAGGCCGTCGGCGATCCGGATTCGTTTCGCCCTATGCGGCAAGCCCGTCGTGCCGTCGCCAGAATCCATCACCGAGGCACGGCATCCTGGCGTGCGCGCGCCTTCTCACGGTCCGCGGTGAGTCACGCGTCCACGATCGCCATGCGCGCCCGAAAGGCAGCTGGGTCCGCCAGGATCTCGGTGGCGAGACGCGCCGCGCCCGTACTCCGCAGGAGGTCACATCGCATTTTGAGTTTGCGCAATGCAAACCGCTCCACGAGCTGCGTCCATTCGTGCGGTGGAACTGGGTGGTTGGTGAAATCGGAGAACTCCGGCAACCCGTGCTCCGCCAGAGCGCATCCATGCGCTGACCGATCGCGTCAAGGACCGCGTCTTCGAATGCGGCATCTGTATCCAACGCCGTGTGCACGATGGTGAAGCGCAAGCTAACGAATGGGCGACCGTTGGCCCTGAACTTCGGCCCCCGGTCGCGCATCCTTCAGAGAGGAATTTGCAAAATCCCTGCGCAGATTAGCAAAATCGACCGCGCATTACATCCGCTAAGGCTGGGCGACCGACAAATAATTCAAAGTGCCTGCCCATAGGGCCCATACCAAACCGGATACGAACACCGCGACGATAACAATGAGCGGGATGGGCAAGAGTTCGAGCACGGCATCGAGTTTTTCATTCGCTGCTTCGGTCTCGGTCTCCGCGGCCGCGGTTGCCATCTCCACGATCCCGCCGGACGATTCGCCCGCCTCCACGTAGGCGATGACCGTCTCGGGGAAGAATCCGGTCTGCTGCATCGCCGCGGCGAGACCCAATCCCTGCAAGTAGATCGAGTCGCCCATGTTCCGAAGGACGGCCTCGATGTCGGGGAAGGGCACCGCATCGCATGCCAAGCGGATGCTCTCACGCAGATTGCCCAGGTTGCGCTGGAGGAGTGCCAGATCTTCGAGAAAACGTGCGCGGACGACCTGCGCCGCGAGGCCCTCGATGAGCGGAATGCGCAACACGAGGCTCTTCAACAGCTGCGACCCGGAGTATGACCGCGCCCACACGACGAGGCCAACCAACGCGAGGATCACGAGGAGTGTGTAGAAGTACATGTGCGCGCGGTAGACGCCGCTCGCCAGCAAGAGCGCGCGGGTGGAGAACGGGAGACTCTCCGCCGGAATGTTCTCGTAGAGCGCCGCCGTCTGCGGAACGATGAACGCCAACGAACCGAGTGTGGAGGCCAGCACGAAGAGCAGCAGGGCGGCGGGGTAATACGCCGCCTTCTTCACCTTGCGCGAGGTCTCCTGCGTGCGTTTCAGTCTGGCGGCCATCGTGCGCAGGGCGACCGGCACCTGCCCGCTGCTTTCGCCAGCGGTGATGACCGCGGTCATCATCGGGCTGAAGACGCGCGGATACTCCTCCATGGCTTTCCCTAATGCCATGCCGTCATTCACGAGATCGGCGAGTCCGCGGCATACGCCGGCGTATTGCTCATCCTCAATCGAGGCGGCCAACGCTTGGAGGGCCGCGACGGTCGGAAATCCCTCCGTCAGCATCTTACTCAGCGGACGCAGCAGAGCTTGGAGCTTTTCTGCGGGGAGGGTAACGGTGGCGGGGTCGACGCTGTGTGCGGCGACTGTGAATGCACTGGATTCACCGCTATGCACGGTGGTCGCCATTTGGTCCTCCTCGGTCGCCCGCAGACCGTCGTCTTGTCGTCCAACAAGGATGGGGACACGCTACTGCGGCCTGGCGAGAAGTGCAACACCGTCCGGCCCCCCCTCTTGCCTACCGAGACCGGTGGGCCACAGATTGCCCCTCAGTTCTTGAAGGTCATCAAGAAGGCCGGCGCTGCAGAGTGCGCCGGATTATCACCTCGGCCCGGCCGGAGGGAGTATGCGCATCTCGCGCGAAATCCTCGGGGCGTTGTGTGTACTGGGAATTCCCCAGCCACCGCCATCGGTCGCGCCCGTTGCAGTCACTGCAACCCTCATCCTCCGCTTTCGCGATCCCGCCGGACGCGAATTGGCGACCGCCACCGTCGGTCGCGCACAAGGCATTACGGTCACGACGCCGCTCGCGGCGACGATCGAGCGCACGTGGCCGCTTGCGTCTGTGCGATCTGCCAGATCCGTCACGTGGACGAGCGAGGATGTTCGCGATGCCGACAGCGCGGTCGTCGCGCTCAGTGTCGAGCCAGCGTCCTCGGGCCTCCGTGTGCTCGTACGTACGGGAACCAACGTCAACGCCATTCCGCTTGGCGCGTCGTCGCCGCCGGCCACTGTTCCAAGCGTGCCTCGCTCGCAACCGGAATGGGTGGGCACTGCCGCAGGCCTGATGCCTGATGCGGATACCCGAACGCCGTCGTCGCGTAGCGAGCGCCCGCCAGCGGCTCCCGTAGGAGCGGCGCCTCCTCCGCAACGTGAGCCGAGCGCGATCGCCAGACTCTTCGAGCCTATCGCGCCAACGGCTACCGGACCGGTCTCCGTGCAGCGCCGCGAACTCGTCGACAGCGGAGGAAAGGCAACGGCGCCATCCGCGGTCGTCGCTCGGCAATCGGTCACGGGATCACAGGACTGGGGGATTGAGGTGACGTCCGTACGGCCGAGCGTCGGGCTCTCCGTGCAGCAGCGACGCGGCCAGCTCGGCCTTGGCCTTCGCGTCGATCACGCGTTTGGGCCAGCACCTGCCCGGCGGGATGCCGCCACGGCGCTAATCGGCGCCTCGGTCAGCGCGCGCGCGATCGCACCCGCGCTGGGCGTCCTCGAACCATATGTCGCAGCTGAACTGGGAGTCGGATGGGCAGCGGAGAATGCGTTCCCGACGATCGGCCTCCACCTCGGCGCGCGCGTCCTCGCGCATCGGTCCTTGTCGATCGACGCGTCGATCCGCGCGCTCTCGTTGGAGAATGGTCATGCGCGCACCCCGGACCTCCGGATTGGTGCTCGGTTGCCATTGGTGGTGGTGCGATGAGCCGCGCCATGCCAGCGACCCGCGCGGGGTTCACGCTCGTTGAGGTCCTCCTGGCGGCCGTCGTGCTCGCGATCGTGCTGGCGGCGACAGGGCGCGTGCATGCGTGGGCTGCCGTGAAGCTCCGCGCAGCGCGTGCGACGACCGAACAGCTCGAGGGTCCGCGCCGCATCGTGCATCAGTTCGCGCAGCTGCCGGCGAGCTCACTACCGACCGTGGCCACGACATATCAGTTTGATTCCTTGTCCCTCAGCGTGGTGCCCGTCGCGGCGACGGCACCGGCGAACAACAAGCGTTTCGCCTTCGTGATCAGTGCGATGCGCGGTGCCGGCACGACGCGTCCCGACACCTTCCGTCTGGAGTTCTCGCCGCTCATTACGCGCGTCGCCGTGACCAACACCGGAGATCTGCGACCATGAGAGCACGTCGCGGAGCCGTCCTCCTCATCGTGCTTGTGATGGGCATTGTCAGCTTGTCCGCTGCGGTCAGCCTGATCACGCTGGCGAATGGCGCCGAGGAACGTGCGCGCACCTCCCGTCTCGCCCTTCGCGCCGATGCGGGCGCCATCACCGCGGTCGGACAGGTCCTCGATGATTGGCCGACTGCGTGGCGTGCCTTGTCCATTGGGGGATCGGCGACCACCACTGTGCTGACCGACGACAGCGTGAGCGTCGCGCTGACGCTACAGCGCCTGGACACCACGAACTACTCCTTGAAGACCGTCGCCTCGATTCGCGACGGCGCAGCCACGCGCGTCCTGCGGCTTGTGCGCCGCCGTCTTCGCCATGCCTATACGGCGCCGATCGCGTCGATGGGGTCGGTAGTGCTTGGCTCCGGCTCGACGGTGGTCGCGACTGACGAAGCGGCTTGCTCGCCGTCGCAGGCGGAGCAACCCGCGTTCGTCGTGCGATCCTCTGCCTTCGTAACGGACCTCGGCGGCAGCTATCAGTACGTCGGCTCGCCGTCCGCCATGACGGTGACGGATCCGACCCTGACGGCGGCGCGGCTCAGCGCCCTCGGGGACTTCGCGGTGAACGACATCGCGTCGATGGCGAACCGCGTCTACGCCAGCGGCACCGTGCTACAGTCATCGGACCTCACCAGTTCGAGCCAGTCCACAGGACAGTGCGCGGTCGGCTGGGGCAGCCCGACGTTCCCCGCCGGCGGTTGCGAGAGCTTCTATCCGATCATCTACGCGGCGGGGACGCTGACGGTGAACGGTGGGGCGGGGCAGGGGATCCTCGTCGCCGACGGATCGGTCACGTTCCAGAACGGTGCGCTGTTCTGGGGACTCATCGTCGTGCGTAGCGGGTCGCTCACCGTCACGGGCTCTTCCACCGCGATTATGGGCCGCATCGTGATGCTCGATCCAGTCAGCACCATTCAGCTGGGCGCCGGCGCGACGATCCGACCGTCGAGCTGTGCGCTCGAGCGTCTCAACACGTCCCGAGCGATCAGCCGGCCCGTCGTGCGGAGCAACATTCTGGATGGCATTGGGATGGTCAATTTCCGATGAGGACCGCTCCCACGGACGTCCGCGGATTCACGCTTGTAGAGCTCGTGGTCGTCGTGGCGATCGGCGCGGTCCTCATCGGTATCGGGGCGGCCGGCGTGCATGCTTGGAGCTCCAGTGCGGATTACCAGCGCGCGGCCAGCATCGTGCAGGCCACCGTGCAGACCGGGATCGCGGAGGCGCGCAGACGTTCCGCGGACACGGTGACCATCGCGTTTGACTCGATGACGGCGCGCGTCCGACGAAACGGCGTCGACGTCTCGGCCCATACCAAGCGTTTTCCCGCACGCAGTGGTCCGGCCACCGCTGTGACCGTCTGGGTCCTTAGCGACGGATCGCTCGCATCCAGTCTCACTGTGGCGCTCCCGACACCGGACGGCGCCGGCGTGTCGCTCGTCGTCGATCGCCTCGGCCACATCAAGCGGAACTGATCATGCGCCGGCGTGCCGCCTTCACCTTGATCGAAATCGTCTTTGCGATCCTGATCACCGTCATCATTCTCGGCGGGTTCATGGTGTTCGGCCGCTCCAGCTCCTCGACCATCGAGGCTACCGCCGTGAGGGCTCTGCTCCTCAACATGCGGCAGACCTTGGATAGCCGGATGGGCGAGATCAGCCGCGTCGAGCCAACCTATGGCGACATCACGGTAGCCAGTTCGTCGATGCTCGAGTTCCGGAAGCGGCGCGCGATATCCGCGACGGCATGCGGCTACGCCGGCGGGGTCCTCTCGATCGACATTCTCGCGGAGGAGCGTGCCTCCGTGACGGTCGGCGACTCGCTCATGGTGCGCGTGAACGCGGGCTCGCTCGACACCACCGCCGGTCGCTGGGCGGTCGCGCCGATCACCTCGGTCACGACGTCCACGGGCTGCAATGGCAAGACGATCCTGCAGGCCTCCATCCCCGCGCCGACCCCGGCGGCGAACGAAATAGGTGCCGCCGCGCAGGTCCGCATCTGGTCGAACCGCCGCTATCAAGTGACGAAGATCAGCACTGACAGCGGATTCGCGATGGTGGAGACGATCAACGGCGCCACGCCATCGCGCGTGTTCGCGTACGTCAGCGACTCCAACGTCTTCCAGTACTACGCGGATCTCGCGGGCACCGTCGCGGCATCGAGCACGCCGCAGATTCGTCTCGTGCGCGTGACGATGCAGCCGTACGGCCGCGATCGGCGCGAGCGCGTGTTGCTCAGTCGCGAGCAGATGGAGTTTCCCGTTGGGGCCGCCGGCACCCCGATGCTCGGTGGAACGGTCATCACCACGCCGGGGACGTTCACGCCGCTCGCACGCTGCACGACACCGGGTGCGACGAACTACGGCGACACCCGGAATCCGTGCACCTTCCCCGTAGTGTGCAGCTCTCCACTGTACGAGCAACAGGTGTACTCGTGCGGTGCAGGATACTCCGGGGAGCTCGTCTATCAGCGAGACAAGAACCCCGCGCCGGATTGCTCCTGGGGCGGATGGTATGTCGCATCCGACAGCTGCCAGCAGATCGTGTGCTCTTCGCCGACCTCGTACTCATGGCAGACGGCGTGCGGTGCGCCGTATAGTTCAGGCACGATCACGTGGCAGCAGGACAAGGATCCTGCGGCCGGGTGCGCCTACGGCACTGCGTATCAGGTCGCGAATTCGTGCGTGATGGCCGTGCCGGGCTGCACCGATCCCACCGCGACGAACTACAACCCGAGTGCAACGGTCAACAACGGGACGTGCACCTACGCATGCACCGCTACCGTCACACAGCAAACGTACGATTGCTCGTACATCGGCCATCCGGATTGGACGGGTTCGGTGACGATGCAGTTCACCAATTACTCGCCGAACGGCTGTGCTGCTAATACCAACGAGATGCTCGCGAATACATGCACGGCTCCGGCGCCCACGATCTACCGCTCCTGCAGCGTGTGGGCGATGGACGACTATTCCACGTTCCAGATTGTGTACGCCATAGGGGGACCAGGAGGCATGTACATGGTCACCTCGATCAGCGGGTACTGGCAGGTCCAAACCTGGCTGTATGACGCCAACACGGGCGCGTGGCTGGGCATCGAGTACGGCGCGACCGTTCCATATACCACCTATACTGCCACTCCTCCCTACGAGACGTGGACGGTGGGCGGGCCTCCGCCGACATGTCCGTAGTCAAGGCGCGCGCCGTTATGCTACCGAGGTCTCAGGTCCTGTCGGCCGTTCGAATTCGCAGAGCTTCCTGGGCGTGGCAGTCCTCTGCGCATGCGCTTCCGAGCTGCGGACTTGTGCTGATTGCCCTCGCATGTTCCGGGGGTGGCGGCGACGGGGGACCCACTCAGCCGCCGAAGGACAAGGCCGAGATTCAGATCACCACGCCTACCACGACCATAGCCGTTGGTGAGGCGTTCCGATTCTCCGTGCAGGCGAAGGATGCAGCGGGGAACTTCGTCATTGACGGCGCCGGCGCCACGTTCACGACGGACCGAACGGCCATTCTTCTCATTGAAGGAGATCGTGCGGTGGTGGGGCAGGCGCCCGGCGTGGCCCACGTAATGGGCAAGATTGGCAACGCGACGACGTCGGTTGCAATCACGGTAGTGTCTCCCAGTCCATTCGAACTGACGGTATTCCCGGATTCCGACGTCCCACTTACGCTCCAGCGCGCGGCCTCACGCGCAATCGCGCGCTGGCGACGGGTCATTCGCAGCAATGTGGGCCCGTCAGTTGACGTCCGATCGACCGATGATCTCTGCGGGTCACTTCCAGCGGGATCGACGGTCCCGATCGCCGGAATAAGGATTCGGCTGCGGCTCGTTCCAAACCTTGGCGTACCGGCCGCTGGCGGACCGTGCGTCGTGCGCACCGAGACGGGCCTGGCGCTCACAGGCCTCGTGAGCTTCAACACTGCGAATCCATTTATCAACGATCAAGCCTACGCTGATCGCACGATGATCCATGAGATCGGTCATGTACTTGGTATCGGGACTTGGTGGTTCACTCCCATCGGGCGCAAGTACTATCCCGACACGGCGCTATCGGACCCGTATTTCAACGGCCCGAGCGCAGTGGCGGGGTTCCTCGCCGTAGGAGGCGCCGGGTACCTCGGCAGAAAGGTCCCGGTTGAAGTGCCGGGTGGAACGGCCGCCCCGGGCAGTCACTGGCGGGGATCAGTCGTCGGCCCAACGCTGGAAGTGATGCAGAGCGGACCGAGGGTTAGCCAGTTCACGGTGAACGCGCTCGCTGACATGGGCTGGTCGGTCGACCCGTCTTCAGCGGACATCTATGCCCTTCCGACTCCCACCGTCGCGAGTCTGCAGGTAGCTTCGCCGCCACGTCTGGGTGACGAGGTCCTCCAAGCCTCCACGAGCGTCTCAGCGAAGGGTATGATGACCAGCATCCTCCCAGCTCGCCGCCGTCCATGAACCGGACTCTCCGCTTGAGTGTTCCGCTCAGCCGAGGCGCCGCCGTGCTTGCAATCGGGCTTGCATTAGCCAACGCAGACGCACAGCGGTCGCCACAGTCCGCGCCGCTTCCGCCCACGATGATACCGATTCCCGACGGCCGCATGAGCGGCGGGCTGACCTCGCGGGGCCAGTGGGAGAAGCTCGTGTCGCCTGCGTGGCGGGACACGCTGGGGGTCTACATCAAGCGAGCGGATAGCCTCGCGGCTCGCGCACCGACGCCCCTTCCCATCCTTGGGGCCCCGACGGCGCCGCTCGTCGTCGAGCTCTGGGAGGACTATCAGTGTCCGTTCTGCGCGCAACAAGACCCGATCAGTAAGGCCGTGTTGCAAGCATACGTCGATCGCGGTCTCGTTCGCGTCATTGTGTACGATTTCCCGATCTCACAGCTCCACCCCTTTGCCCTTGACGGAGCGATGTTCGCCCACTGCGTCCGCGACCAAGGAAAGTTCTCACAGGTTCGACACGCCCTCTTCCAGCAGCAGGCACGATGGGCAAGCGGTGGTGATCCCCGGCCTGCATTTCGCGAGATCGCGAAGCAGGTCTCTGTGGATCCCGAGCGTGCCATCGCGTGCTACGAGTCGGGCAAGTTCACGGACGTCATTCGCTTTGGCTTCCAGGAAGCGTTGCGCCGCTGCGTACGGTCCACGCCGACGTTCTACATTGCTGGTGACACCATTCGGGGCGGGACGCGTACGCAAGCAGATTTCCAAGGTATCCTTGAGCGAGCGCTACGCGGCCAGCGCGCTGCGACCGCGGCACCGGCCCCAGGCTGGAAGAGCGCGCTCCTGACGCAGACCGGCGGACGGCAAGGACAAGTGTGCTAGCCGCGACTCCCGATGCCGCGTCGGAGGCTAGGCGCTCCGGATGTACGGTGCTTGTGGTCGAGGACGACGAAGCCTGCAGACGCCGCATGATCAAGCTGCTCACGCGTGCGCACTACGTGACGGTTGAGGCGGCTAGCGGCAGCGACGGATACGAGTTCTTCCTCAGCAACCGAACCCTCGTTGGCTGCGTCGTGCTCGACCTGATCATGCTAGGCACCGACGGGCGCACGCTCTTTCGGATGCTTCGCGAACGCGCACCGGATCTACCCGTGCTGCTCACGACCGGCACGCCGCCCGACGCGGACGGATACGGCCGACTGCTCGATGCGCGATCGGCTCTGCTCACCAAGCCCTTCCTGGCCAACGACCTCGTCGAGGCCGTTGATCGCCTCGTAGATCGCCGCGCTGGCTGAGTCTCGCCAAACGGCCCTGCCGCCGGGCACACGCCCGCGATTGGGTGGAACCCGCCTAGCTTCCCGTCTCGTCCTGAACACGGAAGAGATGCGCGGCGATGATGGCCTAACGCCTGGCTAACGCCTGCCTCCCATTGTCCTCCCTGTAATCGATGCCCGAAGCACCCGGAGGCGCGGAGGTCGGGAATGGGAAAGACACACGACACGTTCGACGTGAGCGCCGTGCAGCGGTTCGCCGTATTCGAGCGCACCGTTCGCCGCATGATCACGGCGCGCGTCAGCGCCGAGTCCATCGGCGCATACGCCCTCGCCAAGATGCCTGCGCGCCCCCAGCTCGAGGGCGTTGCGGCCGCGTTCGAGCACGACCCCTCGATCGATGGCAAGGCGCCCTCGGAACTGCCCTTCGAGGTGCGGCGCTTCCGGTTGGCGCTCGCCACGCGCAACCCGGAGCGCATCAGCCGCGCGCTGCCAGCGCTCGTTCAATGGGTCCGGATGGAGACGCCGGCAGCATATGGCCCAGGCGGCCCCAGGCCAACCCCTCTCGCGGCGCATGTGGAGCGTCAGCTTGCGCCGGCGATCGCTCTCCACGTACGAACAGCACTCGGGTTCATGAGCGAGGAATCCCCCGGGGCGAGTGGCGCGCGCGCCGTGGGCCTCCAGCTGTACGCCGCATTTGGTGAGCGCCCGCCACGCACCTGGCTGAGTCGCGCGCCATGCGTTGTGGCGCCGTGCGCGCTTCCGGCCGAGACGACTCTGGAGTCGAAACTGGCGCCGGTTGCCGATGAACTGCGCCTCCTTGTTGCTGACCGGGCAGCATACCAAGTGCTGGGGTCGGACTACGCGCTGATGCGGTGGACAGAGACACGTGTGCCGGCAGGCAGTCAGATTGTTGGGCTCGCCAACCTTCGGGTCCGCCTCGCGGACCTGCAGCACCTCGAACTCGCGGTCGGCCGCCTTGCCGCCGGTGAGCGGGCCTACGCACTCACGATCGGTCCGGACGGTCCGAGCGAGCCGATCCAGCGTCCGCCAATTCAGGATGTGGCAGCCGTTGCGCTGTATGAGCGCATCCGACTCGGCACTGATCCGTTCGACGCGTGCCGCCACCTGCAGCGCGCCGCGACCTCACTCGACTGGCGACGCTTGGCCCAGGTGGCCGAGATCGCCATCCTCCGCCGCCTGGACGCGGCTACGCACGACGTCGTCCGGACCACAGACGGTGAGGAGCGCCGACCCTCGGGCTGGGATATCGACCCGCGCCACGCGAAACGGCTGCACGACGCGTTCGACGCGGGCGAGCTGGGCAAGGAGATGCGGCGTCTGACGAGCCAGCTCGGCGAACACGACCCCGAACTCCGCCGCATCGCACACGTCGCAGGGCGATTGATCGAGGCCGACCTCTTGATTGAAGCGCTCGGCAAGTTGCGTCCGCTGAGTGCCGGTGCCGGAACCCAGATCCCTACCTGGGGGCGCACATGGACCAGCGTCCGCGCACAGGTCTTCGAGGAAACCTATGGCCCGAGCGTGCCACGGCTCCCGAATGGAGATCTTTTGAGGTGGGACCAACTCGTGGAGCGCCACCCGGATTGGCGGATGTTCCGCCCTGCGCCCGAGGTCGGCCAGACCGCCCTCGCCGCATCCGCGGCGGTCCTGAATCCGCCCGCACTTTCCTTGGCGATCTGACCGATGCTGTCCCCCTTTTTCATCGAGTTGGTATTTCTGAGCGGGGAGCGAACCCAGTTTGGGTCCTCCCATGTCACCCAGGAAGGAGAACGCGATGACGCCTGAGACGCGGCTTCAGACACTCGGCGATCTACTCGTACGCGCGGAACTCCCTGTGGAGATCCGCGGTCTGACGGCCGAGGAGGCGTGGCCGGACCGCGCCATCTTGGTCGGGTGGGCGACGTCGCTCGCACTTGCGTCGCGTAGCGCACGTCCGTCCCTCCTCGCGCCGTTCGAGGACGCCGGTCGCGGGGTCGCGCTGCCCTTCGCGATACTGCCACTGGCATTTCAGGAGGCGCTGCTCGGCGCCGACGGTGCATTGCTGTATCACGTGCCCATCGAATGGCCGTCGTATCAGCTCCCGTCACCGATCACGGATCGGGCGCAAACCACCTGGCGGCTGGAGGAATGGCCAGTTGCGGCGCTCACGCGCGACCTGCTCACCGACTGGGCGCGTGCCCATGTGTGGGAAGAGGCGGCATTCCCGACCACGATCCTCACCGATGCTGACGACTGGCAACGGCTCATGCGCGGCGGAGAAGCCACGGGCGCGTTGGCGGTTTATGAAGGCGCATTCGCACTCGGGACGATGTCGTATGCCTTCGGACTGCTACGCTTCGCGCGTCCCGAGGCACGGGTACGTGTCCTCGTTGGCGGTCATGCTCCCGGGGCGTCACGCCTGCCGGCGGTTCCGGCGCGGCCGTGGTATGACTGGAGCGGCGACGGTCTTCTCGCGCGAACGGACCCGACGTACATCGAGACCGACCGCGACCTGGAGCTCTCCCGCGAGCGCGTGGTGCGCGCCAAAGCGATGGCCTCTTTTGGTCGGATGCATGAGGCCGACTTTCACTTCCGGATGGCCAATGGCATGCAGGTGCGTGGCCCATCTGCCACCGCTCACGTCGATGCGTGTTTGGCCAGCCGCCTCGCCTCGATCTCCGGAAGCGGATGGAGCGGACCGCAGGATCCCGCGACGTTCCGGCCGCTGCATCCCTCCCTTGACGAGCAGGCCCGCTGGAGCCCGCCTCGAACGGCGGCGAAGCCGCGCATGCATCTCTCGCTTGTGCGACGCGTCATGTCGCGCATCCCCGCGTGGGGGTGCTTTCCGGCCGAACGTGCCGACCGCGCCCGCATCGTTCTCGATGCGACGGTGTCGTTGAGGCGGCTGGAGGCGCATCCATTGCGCCCGTGGCTCCCGGAGGTCGATGCGGCGATCGCCGAGGCGCGCGGCCAAATGCGGTCCAATCGTTTTCCGAGCGTAACGGAGGCGCAGCGATTGGTGCGATCACGGCCGGCCTTCAGGATCAGTGCCGAGCACGCCCAGCTGTTTCGGGCATTTGAAGGAGACAGGGGGCCAGTGGGCGCGAAGCTCTGGGCGCAGCGCTAGGCCTATGCCGTCTGATACGGTCTCGGTTGCGAGCAGGGCAGGGGGTTCGTACTTTCACAGGTGCGGACAGCGGGACCGTCCGCACCATTCTTGAAGGTCAAAAAGAAGAGCAGTCAGCGAATGCCCGACCCGTGTGCCACAGGTACACGCTGTTCGAGCGTTCATTCACCGGGTGCCGCATGCCGCCGAGAGGCTCCGCTTCAGGGGTGTCGCCATTACCGCCGCCGTCAGGCGCGAGCACCATGCCGCGGCTCGTTGAGCTCGCGGCCCGTGTGAAGGCTGCGGCACAACAACAGGGAACGCAGGGCGCGCGCGGGGCCATTTTGGCCCAGGCGCCGTCGACCGCCGCCAGCAACGGTGCGGCCGCCGCTAAGGTAACTCGCCCCCTTGAGGCACGCGTCGCTGCGCGAGCCCGCGAAGTCGCCGTCAGCCCCGCGGTGGATGCCGCCTGCGTCGAACCCCGCGCGCTCCTCGCGGCCGGTACGGGGATGGACGATGTCGCCGCAGATTATCCCGAGGGCGTCGTTGCGGCCGACGTGGAAGAGCTTCCGTTCCGGACGACGCCGAAGCGCGACCCGTCGGACGCCACACCGCCCCCGCCCGAGAGTCCGCCCACCCTGACGGCGGACCCGGCGGACCTCAAGACCTTTCTCTTCCCGGGCGGGGCGGAAAATTCGCACCGCACGCTCGAACGCCTCCTCGTCGAAATGGAGAAGACCGGCGCGACGGACATCCATCTGCGCGAGGGCGAACCGCCGATCCTTCGAGTCGACGGCGTGCTGCGCCGGGTGGACCTAATCCCCCTCACGCTGACGCATCTCCTGACGTATACGCACGCGCTGGTCGGGGAGCACGCCATGGAGCGCATGCGCCGGCGCGCCGAGCGTGCGGAGCGCGAGAATGCGGATGACACCGGCACCGAGCCGGGCGCGCTGCCTGAGGCGTTTGTCAGCTACACCAACCGCGGCGTGAGCTACCGCTGCACGGTCGCGACGCAACGAGGCACACCGATGATCGCGCTGCGGCGCCTGCCCGGCGATCCGCCCACGCTGACGGATCTCGGACTTCCGGCAGCGGTGCGCTCCATTCACGGTATGCGAGCCGGTCTGGTGCTGATCGCGGGCTCCACCGGGGCAGGGAAGACCACGACGCTCGCGGCGCTCCTGCGGGACATCGCGACGCGCACGGAACGCAACATCATCACGATCGAAGATCCGATCGAGTTCCGGTTTCCGAAAACCGGACTTCCCTCAACGATCGCCCAGCGCGAGGTCGGTCGGGATACGGCCAGCTTCGCGACGGGCACGCGCGTGGCCTTGCGTCAGGATCTCGACGTGCTGGCCATTGGGGAGCTGCTCGACGCCGTGACCGCTCAGAACGCGATGTCGGTCGCGCAGACCGGACACTTGGTGCTCGCCACGGTCCACGCCGGCTCCGTTGCCGAGACGCCAAAGCGTGTGGTGGATTGGTTCCGCCCTGAGGATCGTGATGCGATGGCCTCGCAGCTTGCGAGTGTGCTCAAGGTCATCACCTGTCAGGTGCTGCTCCCGAAGGTGGGTGGTGGCCTCGTCGCGGCGCATGGTGTGGTGCCGGTCAACGAGGCGGTGGCGTCCAACATCAGCCGCATGGAGTGGAAGAGCATCGAAGAGTCGGCGCGCACGGCGGCGATCGACGGTGGCGGCCAGGCCATGTCCAGCGCGGTCGAGAAACTGCTGCTGGACGGCAAGGTTCACGCGCGGGATGCCGCCAGTGTCTTGACGCGCGCTGAGGTGGAGCGACTGCAGGAGCGCCTGCGGTGATTCGACGTCCCGCGCGCACGCACGCAGGATTCGACCTGTTCGGGGTCACGCGAACAGGCGTGGTCCTTACGTTGCAGCGTGAGAAGTTCGCGCTCACCACCACCATCGAGCTCGAGCAGGATCTCGGCGCAACGGCGGCCGGAGCGCTCTTCGTGCCCGAAGGGGACCTCCCGGCACGATTGCTGGCGGGGCGGGAGGCCACGCTCACGATTGGCGTGCCAGAGGCCAGCGCGGCCTTCACGGCGACGGCGAAGACGGAGCCGTCGCAGCTGATGGACTTGGCACCCCCTCGACTGGAGAACCAACCCGGCCTGGAGCATGTCGCCAAGATCACGACGCCGCTCCGCCACGCTGCGGATGGGACATGGGCCCAGCTTGATGTCGAAGCGCGCGTGCCCGACCTCGTGCAGGTCGTCGATTGGGTGCACGCAAAGGATCCGACGATCATGCCGCGCCTCGACGCGCGTCTCTTGGCGGCGTTCCGCGCCTTCCTAGTGCTCGACCCGTTAGGCCAAGATGACGGCGCCGCACTCGCCGAGCATGTGACCTTGTTCGCGCACATCGATCTCACGGAATCGCTGTTTGTTCCGGTCATCGGCGGGACGCCGACACGTCCGTTCCTGGAAGACTCGGGCCTCCTCCATCTCGCCGTACCTATGGCAGCGGAATCGGGCGAGCCGCTGGCGCAGGCGCTCGAGCGATTGCTCACTACGGGGCCGGTCGGGAGCGCGACCGTGCTCTATACGAACCTGCTCCACAGTGCGGTGCATCAAGCGCGGAGTCGCCTGTCACTGGGGCGTGACCTCTCGCGCGAAAAGTCGGAGGATACGGCGGGGCCCACGTTCGTCACGTCGGAGAACGCCGTTCACACGATCGCCCTCTCCGGTCCCCTCACCGACGTCGGCGATCGCGCCGTCGCGCCGGTGCGCGACGCACTGCCGACCCTTCGCGAAGTGCGCGTGTTCCGTCCGCTCGCGGAGTTTCGCGAGGCCAGCAGCGACGCCCGTCGGCATGCTGGCCGGTATACCGTCGCCTTGGGACTGGCGCTTAACCCGCCTGCCCCGTTGCTGCGCTTTGACCGCTTGCCGATCGACTTCACCCCACGCCTGCGTGCCGAGTATTTGCCGGCGTCGCGCCGTGCGCCGGAGACATTGGGACCAAGCGGCGATCGCACCGCGCCGCAGCGCACGCGGCGCACCCGCGCGCGCGCGCCGATTCTGGCGAACCCGAAAGTGGACCGTGCGCTCGCGTGGACCCGCCGTGGGCTCTATGCCGCCGCCGTCGTCATCTGGATGTACTCCTGGGGGAACTACGGGGTCTCGAAGTGGCTCTACAGCCGCCAGCTCGCGGAGCGGACGATCACGCTCGACGCGCGGCGCAAGCAGGTGCTCAACATCAACAATCTCCAGCAGGTCGTCGCGGCGTACGATGAGAAACGGCGCGCGCTCGGCGAGATCGAGGCGCTCCGTCTGCATGCGACGCGCGTGATGGTGGCGACCGCGGAAGCGATGGGTGGCGCCGGCCGCTCGGTGTGGTTGCGTTCGATTCGCGCGCCGTCAACCGGTGAGCTCGTTTACGAGGGGCAAGCCGTCGCAATGGCCGATATCTCCGCGTATCTGCAGGGCCTTGCCGGCAACGCGACGTTCAGCGGCGTCGCCCTCGTGCAGGCGGATGCCAACGCCGCAGGCACATGGACCTTCACAATCCGCGCGCTCCTCGCGCCGCCCGCGGCCGCGCAACACGCGGCGTTTCCGATCGCCGGGCTTCAGGCGCGCCCGGGAGGCCCGCGCTGATGGCCAGCACGCGCGCCCGGTCCCCGTTGCTCAGCTTGGTCCTGCCGGTGGCCTTTGTCGTGGCCGCCGGGTGGGCTAGTACGATGTTCACCACGATGGTGCAGGACGAGGTCCGCCCGCTGCAGCAGGCGAATGACTCGGTGAA
>DASZZO010000196.1:0-77169 GCA_035544915.1 Gemmatimonadaceae bacterium
GATTCCCTTTCCAATTGGATCTTCGTTTGGCCACAGGCGTGCGGCGAATGCACTCGTCACCACGACGCCGCCCATCCGGTTCTCAACGTCCAGCCATCCTGGCTCGCGGCCACGGACAGGGATTCGCAGCGCGCGGAAGTAACCCGGCGCCACCAGCGGCGTGTCCTCGCAGGGAGCGGCCTCGCGCGCGCTGTCCCAGTTCTCTTTGAATACAAGCGAACAGCCGCCCGGAGCATCCAGTGGGATTTTCGTCCCGCTGCCCACCGCCACCACTCCCGGAAGGGCCGCCAAGCGATCGCTGAGCCGGTGATGGAACTGTTCGACGGACTCCCAGTCGCGGTACTTGAACTGAGGCAGAACAACGTCGAACGCAAGCACGTTGTCTGGATCCAGCCCCGGCTTGACGGAGCGCAGGTGCGCGAAACTCTTCACCATGACGCCGGCCGCGGCGAGCAGGACGAGCGCGAAGGCCAGCTGGGCGACAACAAGCGCACCCCGCACCACGTGCTGGCGGCGCGACAGCGTGAGGCCCCGCCCGCCTTCGCGGAGCGAGGCGAGCGCGGCATTGCTCCGGCCAAGCTGCATCAGTGCAAACACCACTCCTGCTACGGCGGATAGCGCGAGAGCAAAGGCGTACGTCGAGGGAAGCACGGCCAGGTCCCCAACGCGGGGAAGGCCGGAGGGTGCGCGGAGTTTGACCATGTGAGTCAACGCCGCGGCGACCGCGAGGCCGGCTACGCCGGCCGCAATCGTCAGCAGCAGACTCTCGGTGAGGTACTGCCAGGCGAGCCGCCCCCGTCCGGCGCCGAGCGCGATGCGGATTGCCGCTTCACGCTGTCGTGTGTCCGCGCGCACGAGAAACAGATTTGCCACGTTGGCGCACGCGATCAGCAGCACGAGGGCCACCGAGCCGAACAGCGTCCAGAGCACCCGGCCGATTCCGCCGAGCGTCTCGCGCTGGAGCGGCGCGACGTCGACGCCAAAACGAAAGTGCGACATGAACCCGGGGTCGTACGCCGTGGGGTACAACGTGGTGAACTGCGCAACGAACCCTGCCAGCTCGGCCTGCGCCGCTTCAGGTGATGCGCCGCGCGCAAGCCGCGCAATGGCTCTGTAGTGGTGACTGTTGACGGGCCGCTGGTCCGGGCGGATTTGTTCGGGCACCCACACGTCGATCCGCTGGTCGGGCAGGGTTTCTCCCTTCTCGAGTACGCCAATGATCGGAACCGGCGTGCCCTCGTAATTCAGGGTCCTGTCCACGACGTTGGTGTCGGCACCGAAGTGCCCCACCCAGAAGTCGTAGCCGAGCATGACGACGGCCGCCGGCCGGCCGCGCAGGCTGGCCCGCTCGTCGCTCTCCTGAATCAGGCGGCCAATACGAGGACGGAATCGCAGCACGTGCAGGAGCGATGCCGTCACCGCCGCGCCATTCGCACGTTCGGCGAATCCCGTGCTCGAGACCGAGACGTTCGAGCGCTCGTATACGCCCACGTCGGCCAGCGTCTTGCTCTCGCGGCGAAAATGAAAATATCCCGCCGACGACAGCGCCCACTTCTCGTTCGCCTTGAAACCGGGGACTGGATGCTTGATGGAGACGAGTTCTTCGGCGTGGTCGTACGCAAGCGGATGCAGCACGACGGCGTCGAGCACAGCGAAGAAGGAGATCATTGCGCCGAGCCCGAGCGCCAGAGTGAGGAAGGCGGTCAGCGTGAAGACCGGAGTTCGTGCAAGGGAGCGCAGCGCGCGGCGGAGGTCATGCGCGATGGTGTCCAGGCGCTCGCCCACGCGCCGCGAATGCAGGGCGGGTTCGTCAATGCGGCGAGTCTCGGTGCGGGCCGCGTCCATGTCGCCGAAACGCGCAAGCGCTTCGGCGCGAGCGGCGGAGGGAGACATACCATTGGCCACGTTCTCCTCGACCCGCATCGCGATGTGGTGTTCAAACTCCTCTGTGACGTCACGAGCCGGGTGCTCGCCGTGCAGGAGGACGTGCGAGGCGCGGTATTTGTCGCGAATCCAGGGCATGGTGCGCTCCGTTCAGGCGGGTTGCGACTGCAGGACCTTCCCCACGGCCGCAATGAAACGCGACCACTCCGCGGTCTCGCGACGAAGCTGTTTGCGGCCCTCCGCGGTGAGCGAGTAGTAGCGCGCGCGGCGGTTGTTCTCCGAGACGCCCCACTCGGCGTTTACCCATCCGCGGCCGGTGAGGCGGTGCAGGGCTGGATAGAGTGAGCCTTCCTCGATGCGGAGCGTGTCGTCGGCGGTGCGTTCGATCCAGCGGGCGACGGCGTAGCCATGCAGGTCATCCCAGGACAGGGCCTTGAGGATGAGCATGTCGAGGGTGCCTTGCATCAGGTCGGTCGGCACGGCGGGCGCGGTGGGAGCGGTCAGCGAGGCGTGGGTCTCACTTCCATAGACACTCTATGAGAAGGAATGGTTGCATGCAATGGAGGCCAGTCACAGGGGGCGTGCGGAGCCGACTACGAAATGCGAGAGGAGTGCCCGGCGACAAGCTGCCAGCGCCCCATCCGCCACACGAAGACGTCGGTGAAGCGGTTCCGACGTACCACGGGCGTCCCGCCGGCGTTCGTCGTGGTGGTTGTCGCACGAGCCGTGACCACTGCAATGTTGCCATAGGGTGCGACACGAACGTCGTCAAGCGCATACGTACCGCCCGTCTTGCGGCAGTTCTTCTCGCCGGCCAGGTCCTGCGCCCTGCTGGTCACTGTGCCGGACGGGTCGGTGAAGATGAATTCGTCCGCCTCGATTCGCTCGAAGTAGCGATAGTCGCAATCGAAGTTGGCCTGCCCGATCTCCTGCTCAATGCGAGTCAGGTCCGACCGAATCTGTTCTGGCGCGCCGGCGGGATTGGAGGCAGCCTGCGCAAGGCAAAGGGCGGGGTGGAGAAGGAGAAGGAGAAGGGCAATAAAGGTGTGTTTCATGGACGGACCTCCGGTTCGAGAGCTACCACCTTTAACTCAGCTTGCGCGTCGCGGCCGCTGCTTTATCGATACGGACTTGATCACCGTATAACCCCCGCCTGAATCTGGCAGCGGCGTCTTCGCCTGCTGCACGGCGGCGCGCATGAGCGCCTCCACGGCCGGCTCGCCCAGCATCGCCGCACTCGGGAGGCGGATGAACCGATTCTGGGTTCCGCTGCCCTGGAGAATCCTCGTCGGGTCGGGCAGCGTGGCACCGTAGATGAACGCGAGGCCGACCCCCTTGCCATTGGCGGCCAGCGAGACAATGGCGTCCGAAGCCCGCTCCGTGGCCGAATACCCGATCACGAAGAAGTTGTAGTTGTCGTAAACCAGCTCGATAGCCGTGGGCAGCCGTTTTCGGACCGCTGTGCGGGCGGCGCGGATGCGTCTTGCGATTGCCGGGTCGAACTTGGCAATGAAACGGGCGAGCTGCTTCGCGGGCGATTCCTTCGAAGCAGGCTTCGCCGTTCGCGCCATGGGCTTCGCTCTCATGGGGATACTCTCATGGGGATACTCTCACGAAAATGTTCTCATGGCGATTTCTCGAGATAGCGAAACACCGCGTCATTTAGCTGCTGTTGCGCCGCCTTTGCGCCTGTCAGCTCAGTAAGACTCGAGGTGTTGTACGCAGCGATCACGACGCGCCGCGTGCGGGGATTGAAATAGAGGAACGCGCGGAACGCGGCCTGCGAGCCCGTGTGGCCGATGATCCGCTCCGTCCCACGAGGATACAAAAAGAACGACAGCCCCATCGCACCGGTGGCCGGCGTCGCGGCGGAGAGCGGGACGACCGCGGTCCACATCTCCTCAAGCGACTTGCGCGAAAGAATCGTGTCGTACGCGCGCCGCTTGCGGGCATCCCCCCCGGTTGCGTCGGTGAGAAACGTGGCCCACGTCGCCAAGTCGCCCAGCGGAGCGTTCCAACCGCCGTTCGGGATGGTGATTCCGGGATCGAAGTCGCGGCCATTCGCCGTTACCGCAAGGGCGCCCGAGACGGAGTCGCGCCGCACGTAATAGTTGTTCGAGCGGTCGCGCTCCAGGTGATAGGGTGTGGCATTTACGTAGCTCTGGGAGAGGCCGAGCGGCGTCCATATGTTCTTCTGGATGTAGTGGATCCATGGGTCGCCCGTGATCTGCTCGATAACGCGTGCGAGATAGATAAAGGCGGGATTGCTGTATCCGAATTGGGAGCCAGGGGCAAAGAGGAGCTGCTGGTACGGCATCATCGAGACGAGCTGTTCCCATCTCGTCGGCTCAAACGGCTCCCAGTTGCTTCCTTCGGTCCACGGCCATGTACCGTTGCGGAGCCCCGAACTGTGCGAGAGCAGCATGCGCAGCGTGATGTCATCCATCGACCCGAACCGATCGTGCACCTGCCTCAGCTCGGGGATGTAGCGCGTGATCTTGTCATCGAGGGTGAGCTTGCCGCGATCGCGAAGCTGCATAATGGCGACGGCGGTGAGCGTCTTGGTGATCGAGCCCCAGTGGAAGATGGAGGCGTCGGTGACCGGCTCGGCGCGCGCGCGATCGCCCATGCCGACGTTGTCGCGTCGTAGCACTGCGCCGTCACGCATGACGAGAAACGAGGCGCCGACCACGCTGTCGGCTGCGACGTATTGGCGAAACGCGGCCTGGAGCGTGAGCCAGCTCGTGTCGGCCTGCGCGGCCAAGTTCGAAGCTGCAAGGATGCAGGCGAGCGCGGCGGGAATCAGGGAGGTACGCATGGAGCGAAGATAACTCTGGCCGGTGCGCGGCGGGCCAGCGGCCCCGTGCTCCTCCACGCCGAAACCAATGAGGGGGATTGGCTACTCAAAGGGCTGCCCGAACGAAATCTGATTCCCCTCCAGGTCGAGTACCTGGAACTCGCGGAGGCCCCACGGGCGGCTCACCGGCTCGCCCTGAACGTTCGCGCCACGGGCCACGAGCTCTCGATGCAAGGCGTCGGCGTCGTGCACGTATGCATAGCACGATGCGATCCCAGAGTACTTCTCAGTCCTGGTAATGAGGAGCAGCGTCACGTCGTCGCGGTCCATTACCCCCAGATCGTGTTGGGTGTAGTTCACCCTGAAGCCAAGGACGTCCCGGTAGTAGGCCACTCCGGCGGCGACATCGGAAAGAGGCAAGCTCGGTAGGAGCTTCCGAAGCTGACGCTCCGGATCAGGCGCCGATTCTGGTTCCTGGAATGACTGCCCAAACCAAAGTGTGTGCCCGTCCGGATCGCGGACCTCGAATATCCGCATCTTGAGCCCGTTCACTTTCTCGATCTCGCTCGGCATCGCGCCTCGATCTCGCATGGAGTCGCGCATCGCCGCCACGTCGTCGGTCTGGAGGAACAGAACGGCCGACCCGCGCGGGCGCTCCTCGCCGGTGCTATCACGCGCCGTCTCGTGCGTGCCGACCTGAATTCGGGCGCGGCCGAATACCAGTTCCGCAACTCCGGGAACGCCGTATGAGTTGTCGAGCTGTCGCACCTCGAATCCGAGTACGTCGCGATAGAATGCGATACTCCGCCCGGCGTCGGCGACGGCGAGGAACCGGCTGAGCGGTGCGACGATTACGGGTTTGCGCGCGGGCGATGACCCATCGGCGTTCGACACCCCATCGGCTCTCGGCGCGCGATCGGCGGTCATTGCGGCGCTCCATGGTGGCAAAGCAGCTCGTCCACCTCCGTGTAGTCCGACGGGTACGCGATGCCGCGCACCGGGGCTCCGCGCTCGATGAGGAGTTTCACTGTGGCAGGCCACGAACGCCATGCGGCAATGTGAAGAGCTGTCCTATTCCTCGCGATGTCCCAATAGCCGCATCCAGCTGCGCCCGGCGCCCGGACGTCCGTGCCGTGCCACAGACTGGCCTCGATGAACGCCGCCGCCGGATTGGGACCGTCAGTCGGGTCGCTCATGTTGCCGCATGGCGGAGGTCAGATGTAGCGGAGCCACCCCGGCCCACCGCGCGCCTTGACGCGCGCAAACCACCGGCATGGAACGTACAGCACCGCGATGACGATGACGAATACCAGGTAGAGCAGGGGCAGTCCCCAGCGATAGCCCTCGGGGAGGGGCGGCGGACTCCACGGATGATTCCCGAATAGCCACGGATTGACACTTCCCTCGCGCAATAGGGAGACGATGATTGCCGCAACGTGAATCGTGGGGATGTGGAGCAGGTAGTAGAAGAACGGCACGCGACCGAACGTCGCCAGCATTTCGCCCAGCCATCCACGCGCGCGCTCGGCGAGTGGCAGCAGCGCGATCACGGGACCCAGGGTCATCAAGAGGAACAACTGCGAGGCGGGATACTTCTGCTGACCGAGCAACCGGAAGAGCGCCGGGGGTGCGTTGGGCCGTGGGGGATGCATGAGCACGATAATTCCCCCGATCACCAGAAAAAGCGCGGTCGCAGACAGGCCGATTCTCAGGCAGAGGCGCCGGCGCTCGGCGCTCTCGCGGATCATGATCTCGCCAAAGGCGTAGCCCACGGCCATGACACCGATCCAGGGCACAATGGAATAGAGGACGCCGATGGTGGGCCCGTTCTGTCCGAGCTGCACGGGCCCACCGAAATAGAGGAACTGGAAGATCCAGCCCGCAGACTCCGGCATCTTGCTCCCCACGACGCCGATGAGATTCTGCGCCGCGATCACGACCATGCCGAAGGCCGCGATTGCCTTCGTTCGCCACCGGACCAGAAGCGACAGCAGGATCATGCACCACCCAAGCATCCAGATCACGCCGGCCAGGATGTAGTGCGCGTAGTCGAAGTTGAACGTCCACGCCTCGCGAATGACGGTGAGTTCGAGGAGCACGAGCACGAGGCCTCGGGTGGCGAGGTAGCGAGCGAGCGCGCCCTTGTCGCCGAGTTTCCGCCCGTGGAGGAACGCGCCGGTTCCGGCAAGGAAACAGAATGCTGGCGCCACGAAATGCGTAATCCAGCGCGTGAAGAAGATGCCGGGAGTTGGCCCGCCCGCGGGAAGTCCCGAATACACGCGCACGTGGTCGATCGCCATGAGGACCATCACTGCGCCGCGCATCACGTCGAGCGACTTGATGCGGGTTGTCGTCGCGTCCATCGGCATCCTCATCCGATTCAGGAGCCACTACGATCGTCTCCGGGCGGCACGCGGGCAACCGCGAATACGCCGGCGGCGTGCAGGCTGCCGCCAACGGCCAGACGGCATTGCGCGCAATCTGCGGGCGCGGTAGCGTCGGTCGGTGCGATTCCGACAGTCCGTGCGGCCCTGGATGGTAGTCTCCGCCGTGTGGGTTGGCCCGGCCGTGCTGGCGGCAATCAATCAGGTGGCCCAGCGGCGCCTGCACGGCGATCCACCCGCGAGCCTGCGCGAGTTGCTCTGGACCGGCGGCGACTGGCTCGTCTACGCATTCCTGACTCCCGCGATCTTCTGGGTGTCCAGTCGCTGGCCGATCGAGCGGCCGCACCTCGCGCGCCGCGCGGCATTGCATCTCACGATCTCGTTGCTGCTGTCGGCCGCGTGGGCTATCGGCGGCAAGGTGCTGGAAGCCGCGCTTGCAGCGGTGCTCACGCCAGGCCAGATGGAAGCCGCGATGGCGGCCGCGGGCGACCAGCTCTGGCACAAGGTGAGCCTCGACGTGGTCGGCTGGATCTTCATCACGTTGCCGTTCGGGATGGTCGTCTACCTGTCCGTGATGGCCATGGCGCACGGCATCCGGTATTTCGTCCAGGCGCGCGAGCGTGAGGTACAGCTCGCCCGGCTGTCGGAGCAGCTGGCCGGGGCGCAATACGCCGCGCTGCAGGCGCGGCTGAATCCGCACTTCCTGTTCAACACGCTGAACACGATCGCGGTGCGCGCACGCGACGGCGACGGCGCGGGCACCGCGAGAATGGTCGAGCAGCTGAGCGAGGTCCTGCGGCGAACGTTGAGCCGTGATCGCGTGAACGAAGTGACGCTCGAGGAGGAGCTCGAGCTCGTGCAGGAGTACCTCGCGATCGAGCAGGCACGTTTTTCGGATCGCCTGCGGCCCACGTTCGAGGTCGCCGATACCATGCTTTCTGCCGCCGTGCCGAGTTTCGCCCTCCAGCACCTGGTGGAGAACGCCATCCGCCACGGCATCGCGAAACGCTCCGGCGCCGGTCGCGTGACTGTGCTGGCGCGTCGCGACGGCGATACACTGGAGCTGTCCGTTATCGACGAAGGGCCGGGGATAGACGAACGGATTACCCTTCCGAAAGGTCACGGCATCGAGAACACGCGGGAGCGATTGCAGGCGCTGTACGGCGAGGGCGCATCGCTGGTAGTGAGCAAAGTCTTGCCGGCCGGCACGATGGCGACGCTGCGGATTCCGTACCGCGAGATGGCACTGGAGACGGACGTTGCCGAGCGCTGAGTGGAGCGCCCTCATTGCGGATGACGAGCCGGCCGCGCGCCGGGGCGTCCGGCAACTGCTGGCGGCGTTTCCCGAGTTTGCCGTGGTGGCGGAGTGCCGCGACGGGGCCGAGGTGCTCGCATCGCTCGATCGCGTGAGGCCGGACGTCGTGTTTCTCGACGTGCAGATGCCGGGGATCGACGGGTTCGACGTGATTCGGCGCCGGACGGCGGAACGCATGCCGGCCGTCGTCTTTCTCACGGCGTACGACCAGTTCGCACTTCGTGCGTTCGAGGCGCAAGCGCTGGACTACCTCGTCAAGCCCGTCACAGAGGCACGCTTTGCCGCCACGATGCACAGGCTGACGCGCCAATTGCGCGCCGCGGCGACATCGGCGCGCGAGCAGGCTATTGTCGTGAGGACAGCCAAGGGGGTCACCGTGCTACCCTTGCGCGAGATCGACTGGATCGAGGCCGCTGACAACTATGCGCGCATATGGACCAATGGGCGAGGCTATCTCCTCCGGGAACCGCTGCGCGTGCTCGAGAAACGTGTGCAAACGCAGGGCTTTGTGCGTGCGCATCGTCGCGCGCTGATTCGCCTCGGCGCCGTTCGCAAGCTGACCTGGACTGATGCCGGCGAACTTGTTGCAGTTCTCAGCACCGGCCCAGGCATCCCGATCTCCCGTCGCCGGCGCGCGGCGTTCGCGGCTGCCGTGCGAGCGCAAGGGTAGGAGTCCCGAGCCCTGTGGAGAGTTCGGGATGGTGAAACGGCGTGGAATGCTCCGGGTGGCCGGCGGACTTCTCGCGCTTGCCCTCTTCCTGGTGGCGGTCTGGGTCCTGCGGAACCAGCTCAGCGGAATCACGCGGGCGCAAATCGTTCGTGAGGTGCGCTCGCTTCCCGCGAGCCGGATCTGGGCCTCTTTCGCATTGATGGCCCTGGGATACCTCGCGCTGGGCGCGAGCGATCTCCTCGCCCTCAGGTATCTCCATCGCTCGCTCTCCCTGAGCAAAGTCGTACTGACGTCCTTCATCAGCTACGCATTCGCCAACAGCCTGCCACTCTCATTCATGGTGGGCGGCTGGGTGCGATACCGGTTCTACTCGGAATGGAAGCGCGCGGCGGGAACCGTCAGGCAAGTCGTTGGATTCACGGTGCTCACCTACGCGCTGGGGCTGACCACCGCGGTCGCAGCGATGTTCACGCTGCAGCCAACAATCGTGCCGCGGCTGCTGAACCTGCCCATCGGCTCTACGCGCCCGGCCGGCATTGCGGCGCTCGCTGTGATGACCGGCTATCTCCTGTGGAGCGCGCGTGGAGGACAGCTGCGGGTACTGAAGTGGAAGACGGCGCCGCCTCCGCTTCCGACGTCGCTGCTGCAGATCGTGGTGTCGCTGGCCGACTGGGTACTCTCGGCGGCCACCCTGTACGTCCTGTTGCCGACGACCGCGCCGGTCACGTTTCTAGGATTCTTCGGGCTTTTTCTCCTTGGACAGCTCGCCGCGCTCGTCGCGCAGGTACCCGGTGGCCTCGGGGTGTTCGAGGCAGTGATGGTCGCAACGCTCCGCCACTTGATTCCGGTGCCGGCGCTGTTCGGCGCGCTGGTGGCCTACCGCGTGATCTATTTCCTGGTGCCGCTCGTTCTTGCGATGATCCTGCTGGCGACGAGCGAAGTCGTGCGATGGTTCCGGTAGGCCTGCGGAAGCCGAGGTTACTTTTCGGAAAACCTTTCACCCGCGATGGTTGTCTCACGTAGGTTCCTTGTTTCATGCACGGCCTCCACTTCAGCATTTGGCGACCATGATCCCTATCTGCCTTTCGTCGCCGGCCCTGTTCCTGCTGGTGGCGCTCACCACGGTGCCATTGTACGCCCAGCGCGCCGGCGGTGATGCGAAAGCAGCCCCCAGCGTTCGCATCCCATTCGAGCGCCTCACGCTGGCCAACGGCCTCAACGTCATCCTCTCGGCCGACCACACGGTTCCGCGCGTCGCGGTGGATGTCTGGTATCATGTCGGCTCGAAGAACGAGGTCCCCGGACACACGGGCTTCGCCCACATGTTCGAGCACGTGATGTTCACGGGCTCCGGACATGTTCCGTACGGAATGCACGACCGCCTTACGCAAGGGATTGGCGGAGACAACAACGGGTCCACGAGCAACGATCGCACGAACTACTACGAGAACGTTCCCTCGAACTATCTCGAGAGCGCGCTGTGGCTCGAAGCGGACCGAATGGGTTTTCTGCTCGACAAGCTCGACTCGGCAAAGTTTGCGGCACAGCGTGCCATCGTGCAGAACGAGCGCCGCCAGGGCATCGACAACCAGCCATACGGCCGGGCGTTCGAGATCATGAGCGCGGCCCTTTACCCGGAATCGAATCCGTATTCGTGGCCGGTGGTTGGTTATATCGCCGAGCTGAAGAGGGCGACGGTGAACGACGTGAAGGACTTCTTCCGCCTCTATTACGCGCCGTCGAACGCGACACTCGCCATTGTGGGTGACTTCGACCCGGTACAGGCGAAGACGTGGGTGACGAAATACTTTGGCAGTTTGACACGGGGGGCGATCATCACGCGGCCCGCCGTGACCGCTCCCGTGCTTGCGACCGAGAAGCGGCTGGTCTTCGAAGATCGCGTGCAGGTGCCGCGGCTCTATCTCGAGTGGCCCTCGGCAGGAACTGACAACGACGACACATATGCGCTCCGGGCGCTCGGACAGATTCTCTCGGGCTCACGCACCGCCCGACTTACGAAGGCCCTCGTGTACGACCGCCAGTCGGCGGCGAGCGTGACCGCGTTCGACAACTCGGCTGAGAACGCGGGTGCCTTCGTTATCTCGATCACGCCCCGGCCCGATCATTCGCTTACGGAACTCGAGGCCACTGCGGACTCCGTGATCGACAGGCTCAAGCGGGACGGGCCAACCGCAGAGGAGATGGCGAAGACTTCGGCGGGCCTCGAGTTCGGTTTCGTGTCGGCGTTGCAGTCCAATCTCGGCAAGGCGGAGATCCTGAACCGCGGCCTCGTGTTCTACCGGGACGCGGCGCATTATCAGACGGACTACGAGAGACTGAGGACCGTGACGGCGAGCGACGTCACGCGCGTGGCGAACAAGTATCTCGGTGCCGGGCGTGTGGTGCTCAGCATCGTCCCGCTCGGAAAACCGGATCAGGCATCCAGGGTTGCTTTGAGCACGAAGGTCACCGTATCTCCCGACGGCGGACACTATATCATGGAGTCGCGGTGATGAGACGACTTCATGAGTTCGGTCCGGATTTTGCACGGATGACCATGCGGGGCTGCGGGCTCTCGCTCGCCGGCCTCGCCCTCGCCTCGCCTGCGGCGGCGCAGGGCAAGCCCCTCGACCGGAATGTCACCCCGCCGCCGGGCGCGGCGCCCAAGTTGCGCTTTCCGGCCTGGACGCGGACGACGCTCACGAACGGGGCGGTGCTCGTGGTGACCCAGAAGCACGACCTTCCGCTGGTGGCGCTCAGCATCGACTTCATTGGTGGATCGTACAACTATGAGCCGGAAGCCAAGCTTGGCGTGGGGTCGTTCACGGCGCAAATGCTGAGCGAGGGAACTGCAACGCGGTCGGCGGACGAGATCTCGAACGGGCAGCAGCTGCTCGGTACCTCCGTTTCTGCGGGCGTGTCAGGCGAATCCGGGTCCATCCGGTTCACCGCGCTCAAGAGCAAGTTCGAACCGGCGCTCGCGCTCCTCGCGGACCTGCTCGTGAACCCGACATTTCCCGCCGGCGCGCTCGAGCGTATCCGCGGACGTACGCTGGTGACGCTCGCGCAGCAGAAAGACCAGCCGGATGCCATCGCGACGAACGTGTTCGCGAAGACGATCTATGGTGGCGACCACCCATATGGACGTGTCGTCACCGAGCAGACCGTCCGGTCGGTCACGCGCGACGATGTCGTGGCGTTCCACCGGGCGTACTTCAGGCCGGGCCGGGCCGTCATCACCGTGACGGGCGATGTGGATCCGCGCGCGGTCCGCGGCCAGGTAGAGAAGGCTCTGTCCGGCTGGGCCGCTGGCGGCGAGCGGCCGACGTTCGCATATCCCGCCGTGCCGGCGCCCCGTGCACGCGCGATCTACCTCGTCGACAAGCCGAAGGCTGCGCAGTCCGTGTTCGAGATCGGGCAACCGGGACCCGCCCGCGACACGCCGGACTACTATGCGCTCCAGGTGATGAACAACCTCCTGGGTGGCCTCTTTCAGTCGCGCCTCAATTACGACATTCGCGAACTGAAGGGCTACAGCTACGGCGTCCGCTCGAACTTCGCATTCGGTCGCGGCCCGGGCGCGTTCACGGCCGGCGGCGGGATCGTCACGGGCAAGAGCGACAGTGCGTTGATCGCGTTCATGAAACACTTCAAGGGAGTGCAGGGGGACATTCCCTTCACGGACGACGAGATCACGCAGGGGAAGGAGTCGCTCATCCAGTCGCTGCCTGCGCGCTTTGCCTCGGTCAATGGCATCGGCAGTGCGGTCGCGGGCATCTATACGGAATCCTTGCCCGAGACATTTTATCAGGCCTTCGCTGCCCGGATCGCTGCGGTGGGCCGCGACGATCTCGTGCGGGTGGCGCGGAAGTACATCGATCTGGCGCACCTGAACATCGTCATCGTCGGCGATCGCGCGACGATCGAGGGGCCGCTCCGGCAGACGGGAATTGCGCCGATCGTGATTCTCGACGCGGACGGCAAACCAGTGGTGGTGCCGTGAGCCGCCACACATCGAGGTGACGCGTTAGAGTCTTTGCCCCAGGTGGTCCGCGAGTCGCAGCGACAGCGCGACGATGGTCAGCGTGGGATTGGCGACTCCTGCGGTCGGAAACACCGATGCGCCCGCGATATACAGATTTTCCACGCCGTGCACCCTGGCGTTGGCATCCACGACGCCATGCTGCGGGCTCACGTGCATGCGCGTCGTGCCGGCGTGGTGATGTGCGTTGGGATCGGGCCTCGTCCCCGGAGTAATGACCAGACGTCCGACTTCCGCCTCTTCAAGCCAGGATGCGAGGCACTCGCGGAGACGGTCGAGGCCAGCCTGCTCCTCGTCGCACCAGCGCCAGTGCAGGGCCGGTCTGGGCACGCCGAGTGCGTCCTTCACCCTCGAGAGCACGACTCGGTTTTCCGCGTTCGGACGCTGCTCGATGTTCACCACGAGCCGGAACCCGTCGAAGACGAGGTTGGGACGCCGGACGCGCGACCAACCGTAGCCACCGTCGGGCCCGCGTCCCGTCAGTCGGCGTGCAAGGGCTGGGAGCTTCCTGAGTCGGGGCAAGAGCGTCACTGAGGCGTTCGGAATGCGTTTGGTGCGGATGGCGTGCTCCTCGAGCGCGATCCGTCCGCCGACGATCGTGCCATCGCGCGCGGCGTGGAAGTCGTAGAACGCTGCATTGCGGAACAAGTCGCCCGACCGGGGAATGAGTCTGAGGGAATAATCGCGCGGATGCTCCATGAAGCCGCGCCCCACCCAGTCACTGCCATTCCCGAGAGCGCTGCGCTCGCCGCTGCCGGAGACAAGCAGGAGGCGGGCATTCTCGATGGCGCCCCCGGCGAGCACCACGAACTTGGGTGTAACGCGGATGTGGTTGCCGCGGGGATTCGACGCGTGCACGGCCCTGACCGCTCGCGCACCATCCATCGTCAGTTCAACCGCCGTCGCATGTCGGCAGAGACGAATGTTGCGTCCGCGCAACGGTTCCATGCTTCCTTGCGAAAAGGCCGATTCGCATCCAAGCTGATAGACTCGGGTCGCAAGCAGGTCGCGCGGTAGATTAAGCAGCGGCCGCGATTCGTCCCCCCAAGCGTCAGCGTCATACGCAAACGTGCCGAGGCCGCAGACCACTTGAGCACGGTGATAGAAGGGGAGAACATGGGAGAGGTCGAACGGCCACTCCTCGAAGTCCCACGCGTCAAGCGGCATGTATTTGGCCCCGACACCATTTCCGAAGGGAGTGTTCCAGAGAGTGGTTGATCCACCAACCCGTCGGTTTCGCGTCGCGCGCAGGCCTGCATACGCGTCACCCAGCGTGTCGCCTTCGTTCAATTCCTGGGCGTCGCGATCGGGCGTGAGGCCGCCACTCTCGAGGATGATCACGGTCGCGTCGAGGCGCGCGAGCTCGCAGGCGAGTGCAAGGCCTGCGGGGCCAGCGCCCACGATGCAGACATCGGCGTCGAATTGCACGCCATCCGGCAGCGTCAGGGCATCCAGCTCCACAGTGAGGTCCTCAGCGCTGTGACAGACGAGAGCACGGTCTCCGTAATCATAGCCACCCGGGCGCTCCCGGAGCGATGTGCTCTGATTCGCCGCGCTGTCGAGAGCGTTATCTCGCAGCAGGGCGTGCGAGCCGCACCGATTATAGTCATCAACGGCCCCGATGCCCACCCTGACCTCGTCCGCGAACTTCGCGCCGACAGGCGAGTTCGAGTGCAGACGAACGAAGTGGCCAGCCTTCCTGCCGCACTGCTTGCGGGTCGCAAGCTGGTAGATGCGCCGTTTTTCAGCGCGCTCGATGATGATGACCTCTTTCTTCCCGGCGGGCTCGCCGCGGGCGTGCGCGTGCTCTCCGAACGCCACGACTGCGATGCCGTGATCACCAACGGAATCAGGCGTGACTCGGCGGGCGACACGCTGACGAATGGGGACATGGCGATCGTTGAGCGCGATCCACTCAGGGCGATGTTCCGGTCCAACTGGCTGCTCCCGGGCAGCTGGCTGTGCCGCACAGAGCGAGTCGGCACGTGGCTTTTCGAAGGAATGCCCAGTTCGCTCGAGACGACTTATACCGGAGTCCAGCTTGCGACCCGCTGCCGCCTTGCGTTCCTGAATCAACCCACGGTGGTCTGGCACGCCCACACGGCCAACCACCTGTCAGGCTCCAAAGACTGGGTGCTCGCCCACGCCGCCGCGCTGCAACGGCTTCTCGAACTCGATCTGCCGCATGACGTGAAAGCGTCGATCCGTCGCCAGCGGACGGATGCATGCCACAGTAACAGTGAGATGCTCCTGCGCGAGGGGAGACGTGCCGAGGCCTGGCGGTGGCACGTACGCTCGCTCCTGGGCCGCAGCGGCTGGCGCTATTTTCCTTACACCCTGCGATTCATCATGGGCCTCCCTCGCGACTGACGATGAAGCCTCCTCCGTCGAAGGTGGTTGTCCTCGGCATCGACGCTGCGAGTCCCGCGTTGCTCAAACAGTGGGCCGCCGATGGGACAATGCCCAACATCCGCTCCGTCATGCAGCGCGGACTCGTGGCGGACACGCTGAGTGTCGAGGGATTCTTCATCGGATCTACGTGGCCGTCGCTCTACACCGGCACAACGCCCGCCAGGCACGGGCTCCACTATCTCGTGCAACTGGTACCGGGCACGTACCGCCTGGAACGGCCGGCGGATGGACGGTTGATCGATGGCGAGCCCTTCTGGACTGCCATCAGCCGGGCGGGACACCGCGTGGCAGTGCTCGACGTTCCGCTGACCCGCGCCGACACCTCACTTAACGGTATTCAGGTGGTCGAGTGGGGCGGACACGACGCCCTCTACGGCTTCCACGCGTGGCCGGCGGATCTCGAGCGAACCATTCGCGCTAGTTTTGGCGACTATCCGCCCGGCTCCTCGTGCGACGCCGACCGTCGTTCGGCCGTGGATTACCGGACCTTTGCCGACAGCCTGATCAGTGGCGTGCGCGCCAAGGCGCGGCTAACAAGACACTTTCTCGCGCAGGGCAATTGGGACCTTTTCGTCCAGGTGTTTACGGAGGCACACTGCGCCGGGCATCAGTGCTGGCACCTTCACGACACCAGGCATCCCGCACACGACCTCGCAACCGTGGCCGTCACCGGCGATCCGCTGCGCCGCGTCTACGCGGCCATCGACACCGCCATTGGCGAGGTGCTCGAAGACGCGGGTGATGCGCTCGTCGTGATCGTCGCGGCGCATGGCATGTCGCATTGGTACGGCGCGCATTTCCTCCTACGGGACATCCTCTTCAGGCTTGGTGCCGCGCGTCCGGCGCCCGAACCGGCTCCGCCGCCCGCGTCGCTGCGGTCGGCGGCCATCGCGGGCGCGCGCTGGACATGGCGACGACTTCCACCGTCGCTCCGGGCTGCCCTCTCTCCCCTGCGCCAACGGCTATCGCGCGACACCGACCCTGGTGAGCGTCAACAGACCATTGGCGTCGATGAGGATGCGAGTCGGTGCTTCGTACTGGACAATGGGCTTGCTGTGGGGGGGATACGACTCAACCTTGCGGGCCGCGAGCCACGAGGCGTGCTGCATCCGGGTGCGGACGCGGACGCGTTTTGCGACTGGCTCTCCCGGGAGCTGCTGGCCATTGTCGATGAAAGAACCGGCACTCCGCTCGTTCGGCGTGTGCTGCGAACCGCTGATCTGTACCAGGGACCGCATCTCGACAGGCTGCCGGATCTCCTCGTGGATTGGAGCGACGAGGTGCCGTCGGGAAGCACGGAGCTCGCCGGGGGAATCGGCGCCACCGTGCGTGTCCGGTCAAGCGCAGTCGGCGTCGTAGAGGGCGCGAACGATTTCGGGCGCTCGGGCGAGCACCGCCGGGGCGGACTGCTCGTCGTGGCTGGTCCGGGCGTGCGCGCTGGGCAGCTGAACCGCGTGATCTCAATCCTCGACATCGCGCCGACGCTGGCGGCCGCCCTCGGCGTGCACCTGCCGAATTGCGACGGCCATCCGCTGCCGGAGCTTGCCGACGTGCGGTGCTGAAAGAACCATCCTCATCGAGTTCACCGACTCCGAAAGCCAGGAGAACCATGCGAGCAGTCGTTCGCGGCAGCTGCGGAAGGCAGCCCTTGCTTGCCGCGACGACCTGATGCCCGCGAGACTGCGGCTCGGCAATGAATTCGCCCGGCGCGCCGCGCGGCAGCGTCAAGGTCGTGGATCGGCTCTGGACCTCGCCGAGCCTGGTCTTGTCGCCACCGTCCGGGGTGACGACGCACATGCCGAACACCAGACCAAGCGCATACGAGGGATGTAGATTACCCGCTCCGATTTCACACTCACCAAACCGAATGCAGGGTGTCCATGCCCGAGCCTGTCAAGCACCGCTGGTCCGACGTCCGTCTCGAGGAGCTGAATCCGTTGCTTACTCGCAGGGTGGTGACCGGTGAGCACGCGATGATCGCGCAGGTCTACCTCAAGAAGGGCTGCGTGGTGAAGGCCCACGAGCATCACAATGAGCAGATCACCTATATCCTCGAGGGTGGCCTGCGCTTCTGGCTCGGCGAAAACGCCGACAAGGCGCCCAACGCTCCACATGTGGATGTGATGGCGGGCGACGTGCTGCTGATACCGGGCAACGTGCGGCATGAAGCGCACGCCCTTCACGATACCCTCGACCTGGACGTGTTTACGCCGCCAAGGCAGGACTGGCTTGACGGCTCGGACGCCTATCTTCGAGTGAAACAGTAGAATGGATCTGGGCCTCCGCGGCAAAGTGGCATTGGTCTGCGGTGCGAGCAAAGGGATCGGGTATGCCGCCGCGGAAGAGTTGGCGCGCGAGGGAGCATCGGTGGCGATTTGTGCGCGCGACGGCGCGGGAATCGACGCGGCGGCCGCGCGCCTCGCGCCGCTTGGCGCCAACGTGGTCGCGTTCGCCGCCGACCTGAGCACGGAAGGGGGCCTCAAGACCGCCGTGTCGCGCGTGTCGGAGGCGTTTGGCCGAGTGGACGTGCTCGTGACGAACACCGGCGGCCCGCCAACGGCCGCGCCGCTCGCGCCCGACTGGGCGGCGTGGATGGGCGTGGCAGAACTGCTGCTGCGGAGCGCAGTGGAGCTCACCCGCGCATTCGTTCCGGGGATGCGCGAACGCAAATGGGGGCGTGTGATCGGTATAACGTCGCTCGCTGTAAAGCAGCCCGTGCCGGGCCTCGTCCTCTCCAACAGCATGCGCGCAGCGGTGACAGGGTATTTCCGCACGCTGGCCGATGATGTCGCGGCTGATGGCGTGACCGTGAATACGGTGCTTCCCGGCTTCACCGACACTGAGCGTCTCCGTTCGCTCGCCGATACGGCGGCCAAGCAGCAGGGCGGAACGCGCGATGCGGTGTACGAGAAGTACCGTGCGGCGACGCCTGCCCGCCGGGTCGGCGCGCCAGAGGAGGTTGCCGCCATGATTACGTTCCTTGCGTCCACGCGCGCGGCGTTCGTCACGGGCCAGGCGATTCTGGTGGACGGTGGCGCAGTGCGGACACTGTTGTAGCGTGCCCGGCCTCCAGCCGGCGCCTGGCGTCCGCGCGGCGCTCGCGATCGCCGTGGCCGTGATCGGCCGGGGCGAGCTGCGCGCGCAACCGCCCGCGGTGGGCTCGCGGTTCGCGTCGATTGCCGGCTTGGTGGACGACAGCCTGCGCCGCGGTCCGCTGGCGAATGCGACGGTGATGGCGATCGGAACGCAGCGTTCCGCCGTGACGAACGCACGCGGAATGTTCGTGATCGACAGTCTCGAGCCCGGTGAGGTGCGGATTGGCGTGCGACATCCGCTGCTCGATACCCTGGGACTCCTGATCCTGTCCGCTCCCATGACGCTGGCCGCGGGACAACGCCTCGAGATATCCGCGAACACGCCGACACTCGCCTCGGTACGCGAGCGCGTTTGCACGCGAGGGGGTGTGGCGATCGGTCCGGCGATGCTGGTGGGCCGCGTGCTGGACGCCGACACGGACGCGCCGATTCCGGGCCCGTCGGTCTCGCTGGTGTACAAGGACACCACCACCGGCGATGCGCGCGATCATGTCCGCCAGGCGAGGGCGCGCGACGATGGCTCATTCGCCATCTGCGGACTGCCGGAGAGCATCACCGGCACGTTGCAAGCGTCGAAAGGTGGGCTCACCACTGCTGAGTTGCCGGTGACGCTCAGGAACGATCTGCTCGGCACGGCGATACTGACGTTCAGCTCGTCGAGTGAAAGCGTGGCGGTGCTCGAGGGCCGTGTGATCAACAAGGTCGGCGACGCGGTGGAGGGTGCTCAGGTCTCGGTCGCAGGAACACCGACGCTGGGACTCACGCGGGCCGACGGAACGTTCTCCCTCGCCGGGCTGCCCTCGGGCACTCACGAGGCGGTGGTCCGCAAGATCGGTTACGGGCCGGCGTCACGGGTTGTGGCGCTCACCAGGCGACAACCGCGGCGGATCACCGTGGTGCTTGCCTCGGCGCAGGTGCTGGCTGCCGTGCGCGTGGAGGGCAAGCTCGACGGCGGGCTGCAGACGTCGGGCTTCAGCAATCGCAAGAAGTTCGGCATGGGTCACTTCATCACGCCCGAGGACATCGCGCGGCGCCGGCCGGATCTCTTCACCGACCTTCTCGAAACGATGCCTGGATTTCGCATCGCGACAGCGGCCGGCGGTCGAATCGTGCAGGCGACGCGCGCGACCGGAGGCATGGCGGACGGCTGCGTGAACGTGTTCATTGACCGCTCGCCATTCCAGATGATGCAGGCCGGCGATCTCGACATGATACTGCACACAGCCGATGTCGGAGCCGTGGAGGCGTATGCATCGGCGAACGACACGCCGGCGGAGTTCCAGGTACCCGGCAAGGCGTGCGCGACTCTTGTCGTGTGGACCAGGACGAGGTTGGGGCGCCCCTGACCGGCTAACTGTGGCGCGCGCCGCCGTTACTCACGGCTCTCGCGGAGTCATGGAATCCCCCCAGACAGAATCGTGCTCAGCCGGGCAGCGTCGATATTCCCTCCGGAGACCACGCATGCGACGCGTTTCGCGCCCGTCGGATGCGCGAGCGCAACAGCGACGGAGGCCGCGCCCGCACCCTCGGCAATCACGCGCGAGCGTTCTGCCACCAGTCGCAGCGCGTCGGCCACCTGGCGCAATGTGGCGGTGAGCGAGCCCGCGAGGAGGGCGCGCGCGAGTGGCCACATCTCCCGCAGCACGCTGCTGCCTCCAATGCCGTCCACGAAGCTCGGGGTATACTCGATCGTGACGGGCCGGCCCGCGGCGAGTGCGGCGGCGAACGGGGCGCGGCCTTCGAGCTCCGCCGCGTACACCTTCACGCCGGGTCGTATCGCGTACGCCGCGCTCGCAATACCGCATGCGAGTCCGCCGCTGCCGTACGGTACGATGATCGCATCCATGCCAGGCACATCCTCGAGGATCTCGAGGCCGATCGTTGCGTTGCCCGCCATGACGTCGGCGTCCGCGCCGGGATGCACGAATGCGCCGCGCTCGCCCGGCACTTCGTGGGCCAGAATCGCCTGCCACCATTCGGGGAACGGGATGCGTCGCACCGTGGCGCCAAGGCGCTCGATGGCATCCACCTTCGTCTGCGGAATGTGGTCGGGAGCGACGATGCGGCAACCGACGCCAGCTTCGCGTGCGGCCCACGCAAGCCCCTGCGCCATGTTCCCGGCGCTTGCCGTGTAGACCCCCTCGCGCAGCCGGGACTCCGGCATCGCGCGAATGGCGTTAAGCGCCCCGCGCAGCTTGAACGAACCGATCGGCTGAAGTGTCTCAAGCTTCAGATAGATCTCCGTCGGTGCGTCCAGCCACAGGCGCACCAGCGGCGTTCGCATGGCGGTGCCCGCGATGCGAGTCCGGGCGGAATGTACCTGGGCCAGCGTGACTGGCTCGAGTGGCGTGCGCAGGGCGATCCTCCAAAGTGCTCTGTAAAGGGCCGGGCAACTCGCGCGTCACCTTGCGGGACTCAACAAACGAGCCCCGGGGAGTGTTAATAGATAGAGCGCCGGGGGCGAAGCCCCCGTCGGCATTCCATCCTTGACCATCCTGATGACCGACGCGCTCGGCGCGCTCTTCGCCTTCTTCTTCAAGTACCGGCCCGCGGTTTTCGAGCAGGGCGACCTGGCGTTTGGCGCCCCCGCGCCGCTGCTCGTGCTGCTGCTCATCGGCCTCGCCGTCGGCGTGCCCGCCGTGCTCAGCTATCTGAGTGTGCGAGGGAAGAGTTCGCGGCGCGACCGTATCGTGCTCGTGGCTCTCCGAACCGCGGCGATGCTCGTCCTGCTGGTTTGCCTGTTCAGGCCCAAGCTGCTGCTGTCGTCGGCGGTGGCGCACCGCAACTATGTAGGGGTGCTGATCGATGATTCGCGCAGCATGCGCATTGCCGATCGCGGCGGCAGGGAGCGGGCCGACTTCATTCGCGACTCCGTGACGGCACCCAACAGCAAGCTGCTTGCGTCGTTGCGTGAACGGTTTCAGGTCCGGCTGTTCCGGTTCGGGGCCACGGCGCAGCGCCTGGGCGATTCCACGGCATTGGGATTCAACGACAACGAGACGCGGCTCGGTGACGCGCTCGAGGCCGCGCGGCGGGAGCTCGAAACGCTGCCCGTCTCGGGACTGGTCGTGCTGACGGACGGCGCCGACAACGCCCGCACGCCGATAACGGATGAACTGTTGTCACTCCGCGCGAAGTCGGTGCCGGTGTTCACCGTGGGCATCGGGGCGGCCCGGTTCGACAAGGACATCGAGCTGCGGCGCGTGGAGAGTGCGCACACCGTGCTCAAGGGAAGCACGTTGATGGCCGACGTGCTCGTGCGCCAGCGAGGATACGCCGGCGCGACCGTGCCACTGCTGATCGAGGACGGCAGCCGCATTGTCGCATCCACGCAGATCGTCATGCCTGCTGATGGCGACATAGCTCCCACACGCGTGCAGGTCAGGATGAACGAGGCGGGCGCCCGAACGCTGACGTTTCGCGTGCCGCGGCAACGGGGCGAGCAGGTCGCGCAGAACAACTCCCAGCAGACCGTGGTGTACGTGCGGGACGCGCGCGAGAAGATCCTGTATGTCGAAGGCGAGCCGCGTCACGAGATGCGATTCATTCGCGCAGCCGTCGAGGCCGACTCCAGCCTGCAACTCGTGGCGCTGCAGCGCACCGCGGAAGGGAAATTCCTGCGCCTGGGTGTGGATGGGCCCGAGGAACTGCGCGCCGGCTTTCCGTCCAGCAGAGCGGAACTCTTCCGATACCGCGCCGTCGTGCTCGGCAGTATTGAGGCGAGTTTCTTCACCCGCGACCAGCTCGCCATGCTCGCTGACTTCGTCAGCGTGCGAGGCGGAGGCCTGCTGATGCTCGGCGGACGACGCGCGTTCGCGGAGGGCGGATACGCGGGCACGCCCGTGGCCGACGTGATGCCGGTGGTGGTGGAAGGCGGCGCCGTACCAGACAGTCTCACCTTTCTCGCCGACCTCGGCGTTTCGCTCTCCCCGGCGGGCCAGAACCACGCGGTGGCCCAGGTGGCCGGTGACCCCGCGAAGGCAATCGAGAAATGGAAGGCGCTCCCCTGGGTTACGTCGGTCAACCGCATACGGCGTGTGAAGCCGGGGGCGGTCACGCTCATCGTCGGGCGGAAACCCGCGCTCGGGCGGGCGGGCGATCCCGGTGAGACGCTGAACTCGTACGAGCAGCCGGTGCTGGTGTACCAGCGCTACGGGCGGGGCATCTCGATCGCCCTCCCGGTTCAGGATACCTGGACGTGGAAAATGGACGCGGGAATCCCCCTCGACGATCCAACATTCGCGACGTTCTGGCGCCAGTTGCTGCGCTGGCTCACAAGCGACGTGCCAACGCGTGTCGCGGTGCGCGCCACGCCCGACCAGGTCAACCCCCGAAGTCCCGTGGAACTGCGCGCGGACGTGTCCGATAGTGCATTCCTCAGGCTGAATGACGCCGACGTCGTCGCGCACGTGGTGAGCCCGTCGCGCGTGTCCCGGGACATTCCCCTCGAGTGGGCCGTGGACCGCGACGGGGAGTACCGTGCAACCTTCACGCCCGAGGAGCCAGGCGTCCATCTGGTACGAGTCGACGTGAAGACAAAGAATGGAGCCACGGCGAGCGACTCGACCTACGTGCGTGTTGCGGAATTGAATGCGGAGTTCGTCGACGCGGAAATGCGGGCGTCGCTTCTCAAGCGGATCGCCGACGAGACGGGAGGGCGCTACTACACACCGGCGACTGTCGGCACGATCGCAGCCGACATCGCCATGAGCAAACAGGGCGTCACGGTCGTGAACGAGATGGATCTCTGGGACATGCCGATCAACTTCCTGCTGCTCATTGCGCTCGTCTTCGCGGAATGGGGATATCGCAAGATGCGAGGACTTGCATGATGGGTGAGATGCGGGGCGGGCGGTACGCCGCGCGCTTACGAACATGCTGCGCAGCACTCGCGTATCTCGTCGGCGCAGGCGTGGTTGTAGCGGCACCGAGGCTCGCAGCGCAGACGCACGTGCTGATCATCAGCGGCCTCGGCGGCGAGGCGCAGTACAGCAGGCTGTTTGCGGACCTGTCGCGCAAGCTCGTGCTCGCGCTGCACGAGCGCGCCGGAGTTCCCGAGCGTGAGATCGTCTGGCTCGGCGAAGACTCGGTCAGCACGGCGGGGCAGTACGGCGGCATCTCCACCAAGGCCCATGTGCTGCGCGTAGTCCAGGGCCTCGCCACGCGGGTCAGGGCGGGCGATCAAGTGGTATTCATACTCGTCGGACATGGGGCAGGCGAGGGGCCGGACTCGCGCATCAGCATTCCCGGGCCCGACCTGTCTGCCACGGACTTCGCGGCGATCCTTGCGCGATTCCCGGCACAGCGGATCGCCTTTGTCGACCTCACGAGCGCGAGCGGCGACATGATTGCCACCCTCTCGGCCCCCGGCCGCGTCATCATCACGGCCACAAAGACGGCGTTCGAGCGAAACGAGTCGCATTTCGCACGCTTCTTCGTCGATGCCTTCGCCAAGGACGTCGCAGATGCGGACAAGGATGGACGAGTATCACTACTGGAAGCCTTCAAGTACGCTGCAGCCGAAACGAGACGGCTCTACGAAACCGAGGGGAAGATCCTCACCGAGCACGCGCAGCTCGACGATGATGGCGACAAGCAGGGGAGCGCCGATCCCTCCGGCCGGGCCGGCGATGGCGTCCTGGCGCGGCGCTTCTTCCTCGACGCGGCCAAATACTCGGCACAGCTAGCGGGCAACGATCCGCGGCTCGCCGCACTGTACACGGAGCGATTCGCTCTGGAGGAGCAGATTGACGCACTCAAGGGGCGCAAGGCCACCATGGCCGCGGATGCGTACGACGACGAGCTCGAGAAGCTGCTCGTGGCCTTGGCGCGAAAGGCGCGCGAGATCAGGACGGTGGAGGGGCGGACGTGAGGACGATTTCGCGGCCTGGCCTTTCGTGCCTCCGGCCGCTGGTCCGGGCATGCCTGCTGGTCGGCGTATTCGTCGCCCGCCACGCCGCTCCACTCGCCGCTCAGACGCTTGACGAGGCCCGGGCACTGATCCATTCAGGCAAATATTCCGAGGGTATAACCGCGCTTGGCAGGATTCCGCGTTCGGACGGCGCGTGGCTGCAATCGCAACGGGAGCTCGCGCGCGCACTCGCGGTTGTTGGCCGCTACGACACCGCGGAGGCGACGGCGCGGCAGGCGACCGGCGCTCCAGGAGGACGGGAGGTCTGGAATACGCTTGGCGAAATCCTCCGCGAACGCGGAAAGCGCGCGGCGGCCGAAAGCGCATTCGTCCGCGCAGGCGCGGAGCAGGCGTCCGACAGCCTCACGGCGGCGCTGAACCTGGCCATCCTGCACTACGACGGCGGCGACCATCCGGGCGCGGCGAAGGAGTTCGCCCGGTTCATCGACATTTACAACACACGCGCGGCCGCGCTCACGGCCGCCGATCTGAGGGCGGTGGCGATCGCCTGCCGCTACCTCGGCGCGGACAATCCGCAGCTGTTCAAGGACGCGCTGAAGGCGTTCGACCGCGCCGTGGCGGCCGACCGCGACGATCTCGACACTCGCATTGCCCTGGGTGAGCTGTTCCTCGAGAAGTACAACGGTGCGGAGGCCCAAAAGGCCTTCGCGGACGTGCTCGCGGCAAATCCTTCGCACCCGCGCGGACTCCTGGGCGCGGCGAAGCGCATGATCTTCGATGGTGAACCCGGCGCGGACTCGCTCCTTGCACGCGCGCTCACGGTGAATCCGGAGTTGGTGGCGGGCCGCGTCCTGCGCGCGCGGGGGCTGCTCGACATCGAAGACTATGCGGGTGCACAGCGAGAGGTAGACCGCGCACTCGCCATCAATCCGTCGTCTGCTGAAGCGTTGGCGGTGGCTGCCACGATTCGGTATGTGCAGGGAGACGTCCGCGGCTATGAGGCCCTCCGCCAGCGCGCACTCGCGCTGAATGCGCACGACGCCGGGTTCTATGCCACCATGGCCGACGCCGCCGGTCGGATCCGGCTGTACGGCACGGCTGCGGAGTTCGCCAGACAGGGCATCGCGGCCGATGCCAGGAACTGGCGCTCGCACGGACTTCTCGGAATGAACCAGCTGCGGCTGGGCCACATTGCAGAAGGGAAAACGAGCCTCGAAACAGCATTCAAGGGCGACCCCTACGATGTGTGGATCAAGAACACACTCGACTTGCTCGACACATTCAAGAACTACGACGTCACGACGAGTGACAAGTTCCAGGTGATGATCGAAAAGGAGGAGTCGGCGCTGCTCTCGATCTACCTGACGGATCTCGCGGAGCGGGCATATGCAACCTTCGTGGCGCGATACGCGTACACGCCTGCCCCCCCGGTGCGGATCGAAGTGTACCGGAGCCACGCGGATTTTTCCGTGCGGACCGTGGGGCTCGCGGGACTCGGCGCGCTCGGCGTGAGCTTCGGCAACACGCTTGCGTTCGACTCGCCGGCAGCGAAGGACGCAGGTCCGTTCAACTGGGGCTCGACCGTCTGGCACGAACTGGCGCACACGTTCACGCTGGGCCTCACCGAGAATCGCGTGCCGCGGTGGCTCTCCGAAGGACTGTCGGTCTACGAGGAACATCTGGCGCGTCCGGGCTGGGGGATGCAGGTGACGCCGGAGTTTCTCGAGGCGTTCTCGAGCGGCAGGCTCGTGTCCGTGAGCCGGATGAACGACGGGTTCATGAGGCCTGCGTATCCGGAACAAGTTCAGTTCTCCTACTATCAGGCGTCGCTCGTGTGCGACTTCATTGCGCGCGAATGGGGGGAAAAGGCGCTCGTCGCCATGCTGCAGGAATACAAGGCAGGTCGCAACAGCGATGAAGTCTTCCAGAAGGTGCTGGGCGCGCAGGCCAGGGCAATCGACAAACGGTTCGATGATTACGTCAAGCAGCGCTTCGCGGCACCGCTGGCGGCACTCAACGGAGATTCGCTGGTGGCGAGCCTTGTGCGCGCGCGGATCACTCCGGCCGGTCTCGCCGAACAGGCGGCCCGGCATCCGGGCAACTACCGGTTGCAGCTCCTGGCAGGTGTGGCGATGGTGCAAGGGGGGGATACAGCGGCGGCGATCGTCCTGCTCGAACGCGCCCGCTCGCTCTTTCCGGATGACGGCGAGGCCGACGGTCCGAATGGCCTGCTCGCGCACATCTATATGAATCGCGGGGACACGCGGAAGGCGGCCGACGCGCTCACGGTACTTGTGACGCACAACGAATCCGACTACGGCGCCGCCATTGAACTCGCCCGCGTCCTGGGACAGCTCGGCGACACGGTAAAGGCCGCCGACGCGCTGGACCGGGCCGTGTACATCAACCCCTTCGACATCGCGCACCACCAGCAGCTGGCGGACCTCTATCAGGCGCTCGGAGAGAAGGCCAGGGTGGTGCGCGAGCGGCGCGCCGTCGTGGCGCTCGCCCCGGTGGACCGGGCGGAAGCGATGTACCGGCTCGCGCTGGCATGGCACGACGCCGGCGACGAAACGCAGGCGCGGACGAGCGTGCTGCGCGCGCTGGAAGAGGCGCCGAACTTCATGCCTGCGCAAGAACTGCTGTTGACCATCGTGGACGCGAGGAAGCCATGACCATGGACGAGAAGCGCGGAGCGAGGCTGCTGGCCAGAGCGCGGCGGGTCGCGCTGGTGGCCGTGCTCATATTGCCGCTGATGGCGCAACGCGGCGGTGGCCGAGGACGCCGGCTTCCCGACCTCAACGTGAAGAACGTGCCCTATGACGGCCGGTTCATGCTCGCGCGACTGAGCTTCACGACGAACAGTCCCGCGGGATACTACTACGGCGGATTGCCCGCATGGGCTCACGGATATCCGTCGTCGGAACGCAACCTCTCGAAGATCATGCGGGAGATCACGACTCTGCACCCGCACATCGACGACACGAACGTGATCGCTCCCGACGATCCGCAGCTCTTCAAGTATCCCGTCGTGTACATGGCGGAGCCTGACTATTGGGGCATGAACGACAAGGAGGCCGCCGCATTGCGCGATTACCTGCTGAAGGGCGGCTTCATCATTTTCGACGACTTTCGCGACGACTTTCGCGACAACTTCCAGGGCTGGGCCAACTTCCAGGCGCAGATGCAGCGCATGATTCCCCAGGCGCGTTTCGTCGACATGGACCCCAAGCATCCGATCTTCCACTCGTTTTACGAGATCGATTCGTTCGACATCGTTCCGCAGTATTACGATCGCGGGCGGCCGGTCTTCCGGGGCCTTTACGAGGACAACGACCCGAAGAAGCGACTGATCGTGATCGTGAATTTCAATACGGACGTCTCGAATTTCTGGGAATTCTCGGCAACGGGATTCGTTCCCGTCGGCGAGTCGAACGAAGCATACAAGCTGGGCGTCAACTACCTGATTTACGCGCTCACGCACTAGGCGCGAGTCTCCCTTCGATCTCCAACCGAGAATCCCCGTGGCCGCGACCGCTACAAGCCCAGCTCTGGAATCATCCGACGACCTCGCACACGCCGACCGGCTCAAAGTGGCGTGCGACCAGATCAACGGTGAGCTGCGGAAGCTCATCGTCGGCCAGGAGGGCGTGATAGACCTGGTGCTGCTCTCGCTCTTCACGGGCGCGAACAGCCTGATCATCGGGGTGCCGGGGCTCGCCAAGACGCTTCTGATCAACACGATTGCCAAGGTGCTCGACCTCAGGTTCTCGCGTATCCAGTTCACGCCGGACCTGATGCCGAGCGACATCACGGGTACCGAGATCATCCAGGATGATCCGCAGACCGGGCGGCGCCACATGGTGTTCAATCGCGGCCCGATTTTCGCCAACATCGTGCTGGCGGACGAAATCAACCGCACGCCGCCCAAGACGCAGGCGGCGCTCCTGGAAGCCATGCAGGAACATCGCGTGACGGTGCAGGGACAGACCTATGTTCTCGAAGAGCCGTTTCACGTGTTCGCGACGCAGAACCCTATCGAACTGGAGGGCACCTATCCACTCCCTGAAGCGCAGCTTGACCGCTTCATGTTCGAGATCGTGATCGACTATCTGAGCGAGAACCAGGAAGTGGACGTCGTACTCTCCACGACGAGTACCATGAAGCCCCATTTCAGGCGCCCCGTGACAGGCGCGGACCTGGTGGCGTTTCAGGAGCTGGTGCGCCGCGTCCCGGTTGCGGATGCGGTGGCGCGCTATGCGGTGGCGATTGCCCGCACGAGCCGGCCCGGCCCGCACGCGCCGGACTTCATCAAGCAGTGGGTGTCGTATGGCGCGAGCACGCGGGCGCCGCAGTATCTGGTCCTGGGTGGCAAGGCGCGGGCTCTGATGCAGGGCCGCTACCATGTGAGCTTCGACGATATTCGCGCGCTCGCGAATCCGGTGTTGCGCCATCGAGTGCTGCTCAACTTCCATGCGCAGTCGGAGCGCGTGACGACCGACGACATCATCGGCAAGCTTCTGGCCTTCGTGCCGACGCCGAAGTCTGGAATGAAATGACCGCGGTCGCGCCCGAGCCCACGAACTTTCTCGATCCCGGCGTCCTGGCGAAGATCGGAAATCTCGAGTTGCTCGCGCGCGTCGTGGTGCAGGGCTTCATCAATGGACTGCATCGCTCGCCGAACCTCGGTTCCTCCACCGACTTCGCCGAGCATCGCGCCTACATGCCGGGTGACGACATTCGCCGCATCGACTGGAGGCTCTGGGGACGGACGGACCGATTTTACGTGAAGGAGTTCGAGGCTGACACGAACACGAACTTTCTCGTCGTGCTCGACGTGTCGCCCTCAATGCGCTACCGCGGCGCACCGGAAGACCAGTCGGCGGTGAGCAAGATCGCGTACGGCTGTTACCTTGCAGCCGCGCTCGCCTACTTCTCCAGCCTGCAACGCGACCGTGTGGGCCTGGCCACAATCGATGGCGAGCTGCTCGACTACGTGCCGCCGTCAGCAAAACACCTGCAGCAGGTGCTGCATGCTTTGGCCCGCAGGATCCGGCTGGCACCCGACGCGAGTCGTGTGGCCCGGACGGCGCTGCTGCCTCCGCTCACGAAACTGTCCGAGTCCACGCGGCGCCGGAGCATCATCGCGGTGATCTCCGATCTCTACGAGGAGCCCGACGCGATCATGGAGGCCATCGGCCAGCTGCACGGCCGCGGCAACGATATCGTCGTGTTCCATCTGCTCGACCGGAACGAATTGGAGTTCCCTTTCAGCGACTCGGGCAACTTCATCGACCTGGAAACGGGAGAGAAGATGCCGGTGATTCCAGACTACTTCCGCAAGCAGTACCGGGAGCTCGTTCGCGGGCACACGACGGACCTTGCGCGCCGAACGCGCGACCAGCGCGTCGAATACGCGCTGTTCGACACGTCCAAACCCCTCGACAAAGCCCTGTTCGCCTACCTGTCGGCGCGCGAGCGCCTGGGCCGGGTGCGGTAAGCGCGCATGGGCTTCCTGGTCCCTGCCTTCTTTTACGGGCTCGCTGCCCTTGCGGTGCCGGTGCTGGTCCATCTGATCAACCGGGAGCGCAAGGTCGCCATCCAGTTTCCGTCGCTGATGTTCCTGCAGAAGATTCCGTACAAATCGGTTCGCCGGCAGAAGCTGCGGCACCTGCTGCTGCTCGCGCTCCGTTGCCTGGCGCTCGCGATCCTCGTGGCGGCGTTCACTCGCCCCTTCCTGCCACGCCATGCCTCACCGGGCGTGGCACTCACGGGCGCGCGGGAACGCGTCGTGCTGCTCGACCGTTCGTACAGCATGGGGTACGGCGATCACTGGATGCGAGCACAGGACGCCGCGAGAGCCGCCATGCGAGAGCTGGGTTCGGGCGACCGCGCGTCGCTCGTGCTCTTTGCCAATGACGCAGCGGCGGCGACCCCGCCTACCGGCAACCATGCGGATTTCGACCGGGCCGTGTCATCCGCGACGCTCAGCGCCGAGGGGACGCGCCTTGCTCCGGCGCTCAAGCTGGCGTCACAGATCTTCGCGGGCTCGAATCTGCCGCGCCGCGAGGTCTTGATCATCAGCGATTTCCAGAACGTGGGGTGGAATCGGCGCGACGATGTGCGCCTGCCGCCGGGCACGACGGTCACGACGGTCGACCTCTCCGGCGCCTTTGCCGGCGACATGTCCGTGTCGGCCGTGAAGACGGACCGCGACACGGACCCGAAGTCCGCCGGCCGCGACCGCGTGACGGTGACCGCCAGGCTCACCAATACGGGCACCGCGCCGCGCACGGTTGACGCGGCACTTGAACTTGGCGGCCGTCCCGTGGAGACGAAACGCGTCACGGTGCCGGCATCTGGCGCTGTGCAGGTCCGTTTTCTTCCCACGGGCATTCCCTCCGGCGCGACGCGCGGCACCGTGCGCATTCCACACGACGCACTCCCTGCCAACGACGCCTATCACTTTACGCTGGCGCCGGACGAGGCCGTGTCCGTTCTCGTGATTGAACCGCCGCGCGCGAGGGCGAACCAGAGTCTGTTTCTGAGTCGCGCGCTGGCCATAGGCGACCGTCCGACATTTCACGTTACGGTCAAGTCCGCGGACGCGATAACGACTGCCGACCTCCAAGGGCGCGCGCTGATCGTTCTCAATGAGGTGCCGCCGCCTGCGGGGGCGGTTGGCGCGAAACTCCGTGAACTGATCGCGGGCGGAGCCGGGCTGCTCGTGGTGCCCGGCGACCTGACGACGGATCGGTGGCCCGCCGAGTGGCGAGCCCTGATTCCGCTGCGGCTGGGAGCCGTGGTGGACCGGACTGCCTCGGCGGGCGGAACGCTGGCGTCGGTCAACTACGGGCATCCGGTCTTCGAGTTGTTCTCGGCGCCGAGAAGCGGCGATTTCTCCACGGCTCGCCTGTTCCGGTACCGTGCGATGACCGCGCCGGGCGACAGTGGCGTGCTGGCGCGTTTCGACGATGGAAGTCCTGCGCTCGTCGAGGGTGCCACCTCCGGCGGAAAGGTGCTGGTCTGGGGCTCCACACTCGACGAGTACTGGACCGACCTTCCACTGCAGCCGGTGTTCCTGCCATTCATTCACGAACTCGCCAAGTATGCGGGGCGGTATGCTGACCCACGCGCCTGGTACACGGCTGGTGAGGTGCTGGACTTGTCGCGTCATGGGGAACTGACGGCCGCGTTCCAGGTTACGACGCCCGCCGCGTCATCCGACGCTTCCCCGCTGGTCCTCGAGTCACCGTCGGGAAAGCGCTTACGGCTGAGCGCCGGTGGAGCGGCGCACCTGGCCGAATTGCGCGAGCAGGGGTTTTATGAATTGCGGGGGCCCACGACGCCGGTCGGCAGCGGCCGACCAATCGCCGTGAACGTGGATCTGTCGGAAAGCGATCTCTCGCATTTTGACCCGCGGGAGCTGGTGGCGGCGGTATCCGCACCTGCGGGTTCCGGCGACGTGGCGCTGGCCGGCGGCGTAGTCCTGCCGGAGGAGCTGGAGCGACGTCAGACCATGTGGTGGTATCTGCTGTTGGCAGCGTTGATATTCATGGCAGCGGAGACGGTGTTATCGAATCGCCTTTCGCGGGCCTCGAGCTGAGCGCGCGATCGTGTCTGGCGACACCCGTGAGCGGGAGAGCATGATGGAACACGTCCATGGAATGCCTTCGAATCAGGGACAACTCACGAGCGTAGTGCGCAGCGTGCGGTCGCGGTGGCGGCTACGCCATGCCCTCGCCGGCGCCACCGTCGCGGTAGTCCTTGGCTTTCTCCTGATCGTAGCCAGCTCATATGCGCTCCAGGCCTTCAAGTACACGGATTCCGCGGTGCTCACATTCCGCATCGTGGCAATGCTCTCGATTCTCGGTGTCGTCTACCGGTTTGTGGTGCGACCGCTGCGCGCGCGCCCGCATGATGAGCAGGTCGCACTCTACGTCGAGGAGCACGAGCCCGCACTCGATGGCGCGCTTGTGACCGCAATGGAAGTGGAGACCGGCAGGCGTGAGGCCGTGCTGGGCTCGCCGGCGCTGGCGCGGCGGCTGGTACGGGCCGCCTTGGACGGCGTGCGCAAGGTGGGCGAGGGCCGGCGTGTGGACTCCGCCGGCCTGCAACGCGAGTCCGTGACGCTTGCGCTGGTCATCGCCGCTGCGCTCGTGGGGGCCTTCGGGGGTCCGCAGGCACTGCGCCATGGCATGCGACTGCTGCTGATGCCCTGGAACGACGCCACCGCCACGGGCGCCTATTCGATTCGCGTCGCACCGGGCAATGCGACCGTCGCGCGCGGCGGCGATCAGCTCATTTCCGCCACGCTGCGCGGTTTCGAATCGGAGCGCGTCGACCTGCTCCTGCGCGCCGCAGATTCCGCGCAATGGGTACGCGTCGCGATGAAGGGCGACAGCACGGGCCGTTTTGCCTTCCGAATGCTCGACCTGACCGCGCGCACGGAGTACGCGGTCGAAGCGAGCGGCGTGCGGTCGGGCGTGTACCGGCTGGACGTCGCGGCGCTGCCTTATGTCAAGCGAGTCGATCTTGAATACCGGTTCCCGGCCTACACGCAGCTCACCCCGCAGCGAGTGGACAGCACCGGCGACATCGCCGCGCTGAAGGGGACGATGGTGCGCGTGCGTGTCTCGCCGACGATGCCTTCGACCGGCGGTCGCCTGGTACTGGACGGCGGCGACACGCTGCAGCTCGCGCCCACGGCCGACGGCAGGCTCGTTGCCATGGTCAAGGTCGATCGGCCGGGCTTCTATAAGATAGAGCTCCAGGGATCCGATGGCCGGATGGTGACCGGCTCGCTCGACTACACGATCGACGTGCTGCCGGACCGGCCGCCATCGGTGCGCATCGGCAAGCCGGGACGCGACGTGAAAGTGCTTTCGGTGGACGAGGTATTCACCGAGACCCGCGCCGAGGACGACTACGGCGTGGCAAAGCTGGATCTGGTGTACTCCGTAAACGGCGGAGCCGAAAAAACGGCGCCCCTGCACTCTGCCACCGCCCGGGCGATACGCGACATCGCGGCGGGTTACACGTTCATGCTCGAAGACCAGCACCTGAAGGTTGGCGATGTGGTGTCGTATTACGCGCGCGCCACAGACAACAACGCGGTGAGCGGCGCGCAGTCGGCTACCACGGACATCTATTTCCTGACGGTTCGTCCCTTTGCGCAGGACTACCGGCTGCGCCAGGCGTCGGGCGGCGGTGGCGGTGGCGGCCAGCCGCAAGACTCGCCCAACCAGCTTTCGGAGAGGCAGCGCGAGATCATTGCGGCGACGTTCAACACCGCCCGCGACAGCAGCAAGCTGGACAAGAAAGTGCTCGACGAGAACCTCTCCACGCTCAGGCTGTCGCAAGAGAAGCTGCACGAGCAGGTGAATGCTCTCGCGCGGCGACTGGTAGACCGTGGAATCGCGGCGCGCGATTCCGGGTTCAGGAAAATCGCGGAGATTTTGCCCTTGGCTGCTGCGGAGATGGACACCGCCGCCCGGCGCCTCGCTGACGCGACTCCGCGCGCCGCGCTGCAGCCGGAGCAGCGCGCGCTTCAGCAACTGCAGCGCGCCGAAGCCGTATTCCGCGAGATCCAGGTTTCCACCGGTGGAGGGGGCGGTGGTGGCGGTGGTGGTGGAGGATCGAGCGCACAGGACCTCGCAGATATCTTCGAGCTCAACAGGGACAAGCTCGGCAACCAGTACGAGCAGGTGCAGCGCGGCCAACAGGAACAGCAGCAGCGCGCCGCGGCCGCCCAGATCGACGAGACGCTCGAGCGCCTCAAGCAGCTGGCGGCGCGCCAGCTACAGGAAGACGAACGGATGCGGCGCAAGGCAGACAGTCTGAGTCGCATGGGCGCGAGCGGTGCGAATGGGGGCGAGGGCCAGCGCCAACTTGCGCAGGAAGCGGAGCAAGCGGCGCGCCAGCTCGAGCGCCTCGCACGCGAACGGCAGTCGCAGGCGCTCGCCGACGCCGCGCGCAGACTCCAGGACGCGGCCGACGCCATGCGCCGGGCCGCTGCGAACGGACAGCGCGGCACGAATGACTCCCGCGCGGCGAGCGATCGCCTGGCGGATGCCCGGCGCTTGCTCGATCAGGAGAAGAATCAGTCGGTGCAGAGAGGCGTGGCCGATGCGCAGCGTTCCGCGCGCGAACTTGCCGACAGGGAGAAGCAGGTCGCCAGCGACGTGGCGAAGCTGGGCGCGGAGGGCGCCAACAAGCAGGAGCTTCAGCGCTCGCTCGCTGCCCGCAAGGGTGAAATGGCCGACACGCTGCGCGATCTCGCCAGGCGCCTCGACCGTCTTGCCCAGGAAGGCAATGGTCGCGGACAGCAATCAACCGCACGCGCGCTGGCAGAGGCCAAGGACACGCTGGCGGGCCGTCGGGTGGAGGACCGCGTCCGCGCGTCGCGACAGCAGCTGGCAACTGCTTCACAGGAGTACCTGGACAATCTCGAACGGCAGATCGGCGACGGATTGTCCGATCTCGGGCAGCGTCTGCAGCGCGCGGCGGACGGCGCATCGCAGGCGTCGCCGGGCGAGAAGCAGCAGCAGGCACTGGACCGGATGCGCGATCTGGTGCGCGGCATGCAATCCGTGGACGAGCGGCTCAAGCAACAACAGGACGCCCGCCAAGCCCAACAGTTGCGCGATGGACAACAGGGTCAGAAACGGCAGCAGGGACAGCAGGGACAGCAGGGACAGCAGGGACAGGGCGGCCAGCAAGGACAGGGCGGTCCGCGCAGCGGGAATATGCGCGCCGGTGGCGCCGGTAGCGCTACACCCAACGGTCAGATGACCGGCGGACTCGCGTCCGCCGAGGATGCTCGTCAGTTCGCCCGCGAGATGCAGCAGCGTGTCGGCGAGGCCCAGGCATTGCGCCAGGATCTCGCGCAGCAGGGCGTTGACGTCTCTGCGCTCGACCGCGCCATTGAAGCGATGCGTGCGGTGACCGCCCGCCCCGTAGATTCGAAATCCGCCGCGGACCTCCGGTCGCAGATCATCGATGGACTCAAGGCGTACGAGTTCGCCCTGCGCAAGACGCTCGGCGATCAGGAGAGCGGCCGCGTGATGTCGGGACGAACTGGCGACGTACCGCCGGCGTTCCGCGCTTACGTGGAGGAGTACTACCGGGCCATAGCCAAGCCGCCCAAGCCGCGCTGAGCGGGCAATACTTGCCGGCCTGACTAAATTCACCGGGAGAACCACGCGTCGCGCTTCTCCCAACGAGGACCCTCCCGTGCCCACGAAAAAGCCATCCGCCGATGAGCTGAAGGCGAAGCTCTCGTCAACGCAATACGACGTCACACAGTGCAGCGCGACAGAACCCGCATTTCGCAACGAGTTCTGGGATCATCACGAGCCTGGCATCTACGTGGACGTCGTGAGTGGAGAGCCGCTCTTTTCCAGCAGGGACAAGTTCGATTCCGGCACCGGCTGGCCGAGTTTCATGCAACCGATCGTGAAGGACCGGGTGGTGGAGCACGAGGACCACACGTACGGGATTCGCCGCGTGGAGGTGCGCTCTGCGGAGGGTGACTCACACCTCGGCCACGTGTTTCCCGACGGACCAGGACCAACCGGCCTCCGCTACTGCATCAACTCGGCGTCGCTGCGGTTCATCCCCGTGGCGAAGCTGCAAACAGAGGGATACGGGGAGTTCAGGCAATTATTTGAGGGCACTTGAGAGTCGAGAACCGAGGGTCGAGGGTCTGAGTCGAGAGGTGAGGGTCAAAATTGAGAGTTGTGGGCCACAAGTCGGAGGATGGAGCATGGCGAGCGAGGTAGCGACGTTGGCCGGCGGGTGTTTCTGGTGCCTCGAGGCGGTCTACCTCGAACTCCGCGGCGTGCAACGCGTGGTGAGTGGCTATACGGGTGGGCGCCGGCCGAATCCCACCTATGAACAGGTCTGCAGCGGCGTGACGGGGCACGCCGAAGTGGTGCAGGTGACATTCGATCCCCTGGTCATCTCGTACCGCGACCTGCTCGACGTATTCTTCACGATTCACGATCCCACCACGCTCAACCGGCAGGGCAACGATTCCGGGACGCAATACCGGTCGGCCATCTACTTCCATTCGCCGGAACAGGAGCGCATGGCGCGTGAAACGATTGAGGAACTGACGGCGCAGAAACTTTGGGGCGATCCCGTGGTGACTGAGGTGGCTCCGCTCGACAACTTCTGGCCTGCGGAAGCGTACCACCAGAACTATTTCGCGAACCATGCCGAGAATCCGTACTGCGCCGTGGTCATCGCGCCCAAAGTATCCAAGGCGCGGAAGATGTTCATGGAGAAGCTGGCGCGCTGAGTCGATGCGTACGCTTCTCCAGTCGATTCTGGCCGCGCTGCTCCCGGCAGTCACGCTTGCGCAGACTCCGCCGCCCGTTGTCGGCTCCAGACCGCCGGGACCCGATGTCGGCCCCAGGTTCCCGGCCTCGAACGCCCGGGCGCCATCCGTGGATTGGGGGAATTACGGAAACGACGCCGGCGGCCTGAAATACTCCCCACTTGCCGACATCAATCGCGAGACCGTCGCGAAGCTCGCCATCGCCTTCACATGGGCGGCGAACGAGACGCCGATACCCGCGAGCGAAGGGCAGAAACCGGCGCGGCCGGGACAGTTCCAGGCGACACCGCTCGCCATTCACGACACGCTTTTCTTTTCCACGCCATTCAACCGCGTCATAGCACTCGACGCGACGATGGGCGCAGAGCTGTGGGCGTTCGATCCCCAGCCGTGGAAGACATACGGCCAACCGAGCAACGGCACCGGATTCGTGCACCGCGGCGTGGCAACGTGGACCGATGGACGCGAGCGACGTGTCTTCATGAACTCGCGCTGGCGGCTCTTCGCGCTCGACGCGGCCACCGGGAAGCCGATTGCCGGTTTCGGCGCGAACGGCGAGGTGGACGTCACGGCCAACCTCTCGCGCCCCGTGCGCCGCGAACACTACACCAACACGTCGCCCCCCGTGGTGTGGGGAAATCTCGTCATCCTCGGCAACGGTGTTGGTGACCGGCTCGTGTATCACGGCGATCCGCCGGGCGACATCCAGGCGTTCGATGTGCACACGGGCAAGCGGGTCTGGCGATTCAAGACGGTCCCTGAACCCGGTGAGCCGGGCAACGAAACCTGGAAGGACGGGTCGTGGAAGTACGAGGGGCATACCAACGCCTGGGCACCATTCACCGTGGACAGCGCGCGCGGTCTCGTGTATCTCCCCGTCGGCACGCCGAGCAATGATTGGTACGGCGGCGAACGCAAGGGCGCGGGCCTGTTCGGCGAGACACTGCTCTGTCTCGACGCGCGCACGGGCAAACGGGTGTGGCATTTTCAGGTGACGCACCACGGACTGTGGGACTACGACTTGCCGGCGCCGCCGAACCTGGTGACGGTGATGCACGACGGCAAACGCGTGGACGCGGTGGCCGCTCCCACGAAGCAGGGCATGTTGTTCGTCTTTGACCGCGTCACCGGAAAGCCACTCTGGCCCATCGAGGAGCGCGCGGTCACGAGGAGTGACGTGCCGGGAGAGGAGGCGTGGCCGACGCAGCCGTTTCCTACGCGGCCGGCACCGTATGCGAGGCAGGGGTTCACGCTCGACGACGTCATTGATTTCACGCCCGCCGTGAAGGCGGCTGCGCTGGCGGAAATAACCAAGTACCGCATCGGACCGATGTACACGCCCCCGTCGCTGGACGGGACCGTCTCGATGCCCGGCGCGATTGGTGGGTCAGGCTGGGGCGGCGCGGCGGTGGATCCCGAGACGGGGTGGATATACCTCAAGGCCACCAATTCTCCAGCGCTTTTCGCGCTGAGAAAACGCGACGCGCCAAGTGATACGGTCGATGCGCCGTACATGGTCGACCTCGCGCATTCTTCGCTGGGCGTCTCCTTCCGTGACGGCGCCGAAGGGACAGCCCGTAGCGCCGGCGCGTTGCCCATCAACAAGCCACCCTATGGGACGCTCACCGCCATCGACCTCAACACGGGCGATACCAAGTGGCAGATTCCGCTCGGCGATTCACCGGAGATCCGCGCACATCCCGCGCTCAAGGATGCGAAGTTGCCGGAGAAGCTGGGCGTCGCAGGTTCGCCCGGATCGCTCGTGACGAAGGGTGGCCTGGTGTTCAGCACGGGCGGCGGCCGCGTGCTCTACGCCATCGACGCCCGAACGGGGACGATACTGTGGGAGTACGACCTTGGCCAGGTGGCATACGCCAATCCGATGACGTATCGCACGCGTGAGGGAAGGCAGTTTCTGGTGATTGCAACGGGCGCGGGACAGACGGCACGGCTGGTGGCGTTCTCCCTGAAGAACGAGTGACGGACATGGTCCAGGCGGCGGTGATGCCCGCGCCGCACCAGCCCATGGAGGTGCGGCAACTCGCCTGGCCCACGCTCGAGCCCGGCAGCGCAATGCTGCGCACGCTTTATTCGGAGGTGTGCGGCACCGACGTGCATCTCCGTCATGGGCGGCTGGCGGGAGTTCCCTATCCCATCATCCCGGGGCATGTATCCGTCGGTCACCTGGCGGCCATCCGTGGCGCCATCACCGATATCGAGGGGACTCCGTTTCACGAAGGCGACCTCGTCACGTTCCTCGACGTGCACGAGACGTGCGGACGCTGCCATGAATGCCTCGTGACCAGGCACACGACGCGGTGCCCGAGGCGCAAGGTGTACGGCATCTCGTACGGCGTGGCCGACGGTCCACTCGGCGGCTGGGCGGATCACATCTGGATGAAGCCGGGCGTGAAGCTCGTGCGCATCCCGGCGGGTGTCGATCCGGCGACGTTCATTGCCGGCGGGTGCGGGCTCGTGACGGCGGTCCATGCGGTGGAGCGTGGAGAGATCCGGCTCGGCATGTCGGTGGCGGTGCTGGGCGCCGGTCCCGTGGGACAGGCGGCGGTGGCGCTCGCGAGGCTGTCCGGTGCGCGTCCGGTCATCGCAATCGGCGCGCCCGTGTCGCGGCTTGCGTTTGCGACCCGGATGGGAGCCTCGCACGTCATCTCGCTTGACGTCGCCCACGAGGAGCGCGCGGCGCAAGTGCGCGTGCTCACGGGCGGCCGCGGGGTGGATGTCGTGATCGAGGCTGCGGGCGACCCTCGCGCGGTGACTCAGGCGCTCGATCTGGTGCGGGACGGCGGGCGCGTGGTGGTGGCGGGGCAGTACGCGGACGGCGGTGACGTGTCCCTCAACCCGCATCGTCAGATCAACATGAAGCACGTCGAGATACGGGGCTGCTGGGGATGCGACTATTCGCACTTGCATCGTGCGCTGCAGCTCCTCGTGCACCAGGCCAGTGCGCTGCCGTGGGGCGAGGCGATCACGGCGCGGTTCGGGCTTGAGCAGACGAACGAGGCACTCCGGGCGGTGGAATCGAGGGCGGTGGTGAAGGCTGTGATTGAACCGGACTGATTATCGGGAGCGCCCCATGAATCTAAGGGACTTTACAGCTGCGATTGCGAGTGCGACAACCGCGCTCGCGCTGCCACGGGTGGGACGAGGGCTCCCGCCAACGCGCGCTCCGTCGCCACTCGTGAACGGAGTCCGTCTGAACTCCCACCTCGCCGCGCTCTCCGAGTTCGGCCGGAATCCGCAGGGCGGCGTGACCCGGCTCGCGTACTCCGACGCCGACCGCGCAGCGCGGGCCTATGTGACGCGGCTCATGCGCGAGGCGAAACTCGAGGTATCCGTCGACGCCGGCGCGAATATCATCGGTCGGCGCGCCGGCAGTGATACGGCCCTCAAGCCAATCCTGTTCGGTTCGCACATCGATTCGGTGCCCGAGGGAGGCAACTACGACGGGGACGTTGGTTCGCTCGGTGCGATCGAAGTGGCGCAGACGCTGTCGGACGCGGCGATCGTGACGAAGCACCCGCTCGAAGTTGTCGTATTCCAGAACGAAGAGGGCGGCTTGTGGGGCAGTCACGCGATGACTGCCGATCTCACTGCTGAGGAGCTCTCTACCGCGAGCCGGAGCGGCAAAACGATCCGCGAAGGCATCGCGTTTCTCGGCGGTGACCCCGACAAGCTCGCCCGCGACCGCAAGCGCCGTGGCGACTATCACGCGTATCTCGAGCTGCACATCGAGCAGGGCGCCATGCTGGACCGCGAGCACACCAACATCGGTATCGTGGAGGGCATAGTCGGGATCCGTCAATGGGACGTGACGATCGACGGGTTTGCCAACCACGCAGGAACCACCGCCATGCTCGAACGGCATGATGCGCTGCTCGCGGCGGCGCGGTTCATCGAGGCGGTGAACCGGGTCGTGCTGAGCACCTCCGGCCGGCAGGTCGGTACCGTCGGGCGCATCCAGGCCTTGCCCGGCGCCACGAACGTCATTCCCGGCAAAGTCGTCTGCTCGCTGGAGCTGCGCGACCTGGACGCCCGGAAAATCACCACACTCTTCACGCGAATCGAGGCGGAAGCGAAGAAGATCGGAGAGCAGAATGGCACGAGGATCTCCTTCAAGCAGGTCAATGAGAACATCCCTGCACCCAGCGATCCCCGCATCCGGGCGCTCATCGTTGCCGCGGCAAGGGACCTCGAGCTGACGTTCAAGACAATGCCGAGCGGGGCGGGGCACGATGCGCAGGACGTGGCGCAGATCTGCCCCGTTGGCATGATCTTCGTGCCGAGCGCGGAGGGCATCAGTCATGCGCCAAAGGAGTTCTCCCACCCGAAGGACATCGAAAACGGCGCCAACGTGCTGCTGCACACGCTGCTGAAGCTCGACGCGACGTCTCTGTCCGCGTGACCACCGGCGCATTCCCCTGATGAACCGGGTCCTGCTCCTCGCGACTCTTGTACTGACGCTGCTTCTCTTTGCATTGAGCGCCGGCACCTACCCATCACTGCCCGCGCAGATCCCCATGCACTTCAATGGGGCCGGTGTGGACCGCTGGGCTCCGAAGACGTTTTTCGCCTGGTTCGGGTTGCCGTTCCTGAGCCTGGGGCTCGTTGCGATCAACTACGTAATCGGCGCGCTGCTCGCCAGACGGCCCGATCTCATGAACATTCCGCGCAAGCAGCGCCTGCTGGCGCTCCCACGTGAGCGCCAGCAACGGGTGATGCGATGGTGGTGGGTGCTCGTGCAGACGATCGGGCTCGTGGAGGCAAGCATCATGAGCGTCGCGCAGTACGGCCTCTGGCGCGCCGCCTCGGCTCACGTATACGAAGGCCGCGCCATTGCCTGGCTCGTGACGGTGATCGCGATCGGCGTCCTGCCGCTCTCGCTTGTGATCGTCTGGCGGATGCGCGCGGAGGTGGAGCGGCAGGAGGGCGCAGTCGATTAGAAATCAGTGCGCATGGTCGATCAGCAATCGTTGCGCGGGATTGGCGTGCGGCGGAGTTCTGTGCGCGCGAATCGCGCGGGCCATCACTCCGTGCCGGCAAGTCGCCCGGGTCTGGGCTCGTCCGCGCGCGCCGAGGCGCCCTCAGGCCCGCCCGCAACCGAAGCCAGCGCTCACCAATTGTCCTATATTCTGGTGCGATCCGGCGACCAACGAATCCATGGGAACCACAGATGATCTCGCGACGGGAGTTCCTCCATTCGGCTGCTGCCGCGTCGGCCGCGGCCGCGATGTCGCGAGTGCTCCATGCGCCGTCGGGCGGAGGCAAGATCGAACGGATGGGGTTGGAGCTCTATACCGTCCGCGACCAGATGGCGGCCAATGTCGAGTCCACCCTCGAACGCGTCGCCGCGATCGGGTATCAAGAAGTGGAGTTCGCCGGCTACTTCGGTCACGCGCCGGCCAGGCTGCGCGAGACGCTCGACCGTCTGCGCCTTGCCGCGCCTGCGTGCCACGTGGATCTCGCCGATGTCGAGCACAAATGGAACGCCACCGCGAACGCCGCGAGGAGCCTCGGGCACCGCTGGGTCGTGGTGGCCTCGGTTGACGACAAGGACCTCGAGAGCGTTGCCTCGCTCAGGGCGCTGGCGGCGCGCTTCAATGCTGCGGGCCGCAGGGCGCACGATGCCGGCCTGCGCTACGGCTTCCACAATCACAGCAGCGAGCTCAAGCCCGTGCACGGAAGCGTGCCGCTCGACGTGCTGTTGTCGGAGACGGAGCCTGCACTCGTGGACTTCGAGATGGACCTCTACTGGCTGACACGAGGCGGCGGCGATGCGCTTTCATATTTCGCGAAGTATCCCGGCCGTTTTCACCTCGTGCACGCAAAAGATACCTCGGGTCCTCCCGCACACGAGATGCGTGATGTCGGCGCGGGCACGATCGACTGGAAGGCCATCTTCGCGCACGGCAAGCAGGCGGGCATCGAGCATGTGTTCGTCGAGCACGACGAGCCCGTGGACGCGTACGCAAGCGCCGCGGCGAGTTATCGGTACCTGAAGTCGCTGGAGTTCTGACCCTCAGCGCGCCTCACCATTCCCCATGCAGACCCAGCCGAAACGCCTTGTCTACGACGTCGCCATCATCGGCTCGGGCGCCGGTGGCGGCATGGCCGCCCATGTCCTCACGAGGGCCGGCGCGAGCGTCGTGATGCTCGAGGCGGGCGGCTGGTGGGACAACGCGAAAGATTCGCAGATGATGACGTGGCCGTACCAGACGCCGCGCAGGGGCGCGAGCACCAGGGAGCGTCCCTTCGGCGAGTTTGATGCGTGCATTGGGGGATGGGACATCGACGGTGAACCGTTCACGCGCGCCGAGGGGACAAAGTTCGACTGGTGGCGCGCCCGGATGCTCGGCGGACGCACCAATCACTGGGGGCGCATCTCGCTCCGCTTCGGCCCGGACGACTTCCGCATGAAGTCGAAGGACGGCCTTGGTGACGACTGGCCGATTGCCTACGACGACATCGCGCCGTATTACGACAAGGTGGACCGCCTGATCGGTGTGTACGGTTCCAGCGAAGGGCTGCGCAATCATCCCGACGGCGATTTTCTTCCTGCGCCCAGGCCGCGGTGCCGCGAGCTGCTGGTGAAGCAGGCGTCGGATAAGCTGGGGATCACGTGCATTCCGGCGCGGCTGTCCATCCTGACCAGGCCCCTCAACGGCCGCGCGGCCTGCCACTATTGCGGCCAATGCAACCGCGGCTGTGCGGTGAACGCGAACTTTACGTCGCCCAATGTACTGATCTTCCCGGCGATGAAAACGGGAAAGCTCACCGTCATCACGAATGCCATGGCGCGCGAGATCACGACGGATGACCAGGGGCGTGCGACCGGCGTGAGCTATGTGGACAAGACGGCGGGCCAGGACTCGCATGTGCGCGCGCGGGTGGTCGTGCTTGCCGCCAGCGCGCTGGAGTCCGCGCGCCTCCTGCTCAACTCGAAGTCGCCGAGCCATCCGAACGGACTGGCCAACTCGAGCGGCCTGGTAGGCAGGTACATCACCGATACGACGGGCGCCGGCGTTGCGGGGTTCATTCCCAAGCTGATTGACATGCCTCCCCATAACTGCGACGGCGTGGGCGGCATGCACGTCTACATGCCGTGGTGGATCGACAACGCGAAGCTCGATTTTCCGCGCGGCTACCACATCGAGGTATGGGGCGGACGCGGCGTGCCCGGCAGCGGATTCATGGGCGGCATTCATCGCTATCCGCATGGCGGCGGCTATGGCAAGGTCCTGAAGGATGACTACCGTCACTACTATGGGACCACGATCGGCTTCGACGGCCGGGGCGAGATGATCCCCAACGACGGGTCGTACTGCGAGATCGATCCGGATGGCAAGAAGGACCGCTGGGGTATTCCGGTGCTCCGATTCCACTGGCAGTGGACCGACCACGAGTACTTGCAGGTGAAGCACATGCAGGAGACGTTCCGCGGGCTGATTGCGGAGATGGGCGGCGAAGTCTTCACGCCGATGCCGGCGAAGGAACGCGGCTACGGAATCTCCAACGGCGGCTCGATCATCCACGAGACAGGCGGCGTGCGCATGGGCAACGATGCCGCGCGCTCGGTGGTGAACGCGAACTGCCAGGCGCACGAGTGCAAGAACCTGTTCATAGCCGATGGGGGACCGTTCGTGACGCAGGCGGACAAGAATCCGACATGGACAATCCTGGCCTTGAGCTGGCGAACGGGCGACGGGATTGTTCGAATGATCAAGGAGAGGGCGTTATGAAGCAGTCGAGCATTGAGGGTCGAGAGTCGGGAGTTGATCGACGGGAGCCGGGCGTTGGGAGCGGGGGGTTGACGGCGGTCTCGCGTCGGGAACTCCTCCAGGCGGCGGCGGTTGTCCCGCTGGCGTTCGCGCCGTTCTCCAGTGCCGATGGAGTGCGTGCGGCGTTGCACGCGTTCGCGGCGCTCGATGACCAGGCGCAAGGGACGCCCTACAAACCGAAGTACTTCAAGCCGGACGAATGGAAGGAGGTGCGCGTGCTCGTGGACTTGATCATTCCGCGCGACGAGCGGTCGGGGAGTGCGACTGACGCCGGTGTTCCGGAGTTCATGGACTGGATCTGCAACGAGTATCCCTCGTATGCATGGGTGCGCGAGGCGTTGCGGTGGCTCGATGGGTTTGCATACACCACGCACAGCCAGGCGTTTGCCAGGTTGCCGGATAAGCATCGCCGCGAGTTGCTCGACCAGATTGCATGGCCGGCCAAAGCCGGGCCAGAGCTGCACGAGGGCGTGAACCACTTCAACCGGTTGCGCGACTTTACGGCCAGCGGGTTCTTCTCGAGCCAGATGGGAGTGAGGGACTTGCAGTACATCGGTAATGTCGCGCTCCCGGCGTGGCCGGGATGCCCGAAGCCGGCGCTGGACCATCTGGGCGTGAGCTACTGATGCGCCCGTTTCGCGGGATCGCGCTTCTTCTCTGCTCGCTGACCATTGCGTCCGCGGCAAACGCACAGGCCGAGCGCTGGTGGGGGGACGTGAAGGCGCTCGCCCACGATTCGATGGCGGGGCGCGAGACGGGTAGCCCCGAGCACAGGAAGGCCGCGGAATTTGTCGCCGCAGCGTTCCGCGACGCTGGGCTCAAGCCCGGTGGGACACAGGGCTTCATCCAGCCGGTTCCGTTCGTGGTGCGCTCGCTCGATGAATCGCAGTCGAGCCTCGCACTGGTGCGGTTTGGCCGGGCGGAGAAGCTGGTCCTGGGCCAGGATGCGTCGTTCGTGCTGCGCGCGCCGGTGGCGCCCAGCGTGGAGGCGCCCGTCGTGTTTGCCGGGTACGGCCTCGATCTTCCGGAGTATGGGCACGATGATCTCAGCGGGCTTGACCTGAAGGGCAAGATCGTCGCATACCTTGCCGGCGCGCCGAAAGGAATACCGGGACCCGTATTGTCGCACGCGCGCAATCAGGCGTGGCCCACCTTCCGGGCGGCGGGCGCCGTGGGAATGATCGCGTTCTCGGCGCTGCGCGGCGGGGACACGGCGTTCATGCGTGGCGCCCGAAACCGGCTCAACGCGCAGATGGCATTGGGCGAGTCCGCACTCGACGCACAGCACGGCAACAAGGTCTCGCTGCTGTTCAACGCCGCGCGCGCCGAAAAACTGTTCGCCGGAGCGCCGGAGCGTTTTGCTGTTCTCGCGGCAAGGGCTGACAGCGGACTTCCGTTGCCGCGCTTCGTGCTTCATCTCTCCGTGCGCTCCGCCGCGCACCTCTCGGAGCGGAAGATCGAATCGCAGAACATCATCGGAGTGCTTCCGGGAACCGACCCGGTTCTGCGCGATGAGTATGTGGTGCTCACGGCGCATGTGGACCACATCGGGATCGGGCGTCCCGTGAACGGCGACAGCATCTACAACGGTGCGATGGACAACGCCTCGGGAACCGCGCTGCTCATGGACGCCGCGCGCCAGCTCGCGCGCATGGCGGCGCCGCGCGCACGCTCGATTCTCTTCGTCGTTGTCACGGGTGAGGAGCACGGCCTGCTCGGCTCCCGCTGGTACGCGAACCATCCGACGGTTCCCGCTCCGGCGATCATCGCCAATATCAACACCGACATGTTCCTGCCGATCAATCCGTTCCGGATGCTGCTCGTGAACGGCCTCGAGGAGTCCACCCTTGCGGATGACGCGCGGCAAGTGGGCGCGGCGCAGGGCGTGCAGGTGATCACCGACCCGGAGCCGGAGGAAAACCGCTTTGTCCGCAGCGACCAGTACAGCTTCATCCTGCGTGGCATCCCATCCATCAGTCTCAAGGTGGGATACGGACGGGACACGCCCGAGCACGAGCGCGTAAAGGCGTTTCGCGCCAAACGGTATCACCAGCCCTCGGACGACCTCGACCAGCCGGTCGACATGCAATCGGCCGCCGACTTCGAGCGACTGTACATCGCATTGGTGAACGCGGTGGCCAATCGCGCGACGCGCCCGGTGTGGCTCGGCGACTCGTACTTCCGCAGATTCGCACTCCCGTCCGGCGCCGCACCGCGGCCCGCCCTCTCGAACGCGGTTCGCGCATACGTGCGCGTGGATACCGCGGTCGTCGTGCTCACGCATGCGCGCGTGATCGACGGTACGGGGGCTCCGGCGCGCGACAATCAGACCGTGGTCATTCGCGACGGCAACATCGCCGCGGTCGGGCCTGCGGCGTCCGTCGCGGTTCCCGCCGGCGCGCTCGTGATGGACCTCACGGGCAAGTCAGTCATTCCCGGATTCGTGCACATGCACGAGCACCTCTACTACCCGACAGGCCCGGGCGTCTATGCGAACCTGACAGAGAGCTTCACGCGCCTCTACCTCGCCGGCGGCGTGACCAGCATGCGCACCGGCGGCAACATGAACGGCTACGGCGAGTTCGCCATCAAGCGTGCCATCGACGCGGGCCAGAAGCCAGGCCCGTGGATAGATGCCACTGCGCCATACCTCGAGGGGCCCGGCCTCAACCTGGGCCAGGTGCGCGAACTCAAGGACGCCGCGGATGTACGCCGCGAAGTGAACTTCTGGGCCGACGAAGGCGCGACGTCGTTCAAGGCCTACATGCACATCACGCGTGACGAACTCGGCGCCGCCATTCAGGAGGCGCACAAGCGCGGGCTGAAGGTGACGGGGCATCTGTGTTCCGTGACATACGCCGAGGCCGCGCAGCTCGGCATAGACAACCTCGAGCACGGGTTCTTCGCCGCGACCGACTTCGTGCCGGACAAGAAGCCCGACGAGTGTCCCGGGCAGGGGAAGGGACAGGCAACTGTGGCGAGTGTTGATCCGGCCAGCGCGCCGGTGCGCGCACTGATTGCCGAACTCGTCACGCGAAACGTGGCCCTCACGTCGACGCTCACGGTCTTCGAAACACTGGCGCCCGGGCGCCCGCTGCCGCCGGGTCTGGACGTGCTGGTGCCGCAGTTGCGCGAGCAGTTCGAGGCGCGCCATGCTGCGGCGCAGAAGAACACGCAGTCGGCCATGATCAAGCTCTTTCCCAACGCACGGGCGCTCGAAGTCGCGTTCGTGCGAGCGGGCGGCACCTTGCTCGTTGGAACGGACCCGACCGGCGGCGGCGGCGTCATTCCAGGTTACTCGAACCAGCGTGCGATCGAGTTGCTGGTGGAGAGCGGCTTCACTCCGCTTGAGGCGATCAGGATGGGGACGCTTGACGGCGCGACGTATCTTGGCCGGGCGAATCGCGTGGGCTCGATCGCCGTGGGCAAGCAGGCCGATCTCGTCGTGCTCGCCGGAGATCCCTCCGTGCGCATAATGGATCTTCGCAAAGTCGAGCTGGTCTTCAAGCAGGGCGTTGGCTACGACCCCGCGAAACTGATCGAGTCCGTCAAGGGCAAGGTTGGATTGTTCTGACCCGCCTCGGCGTCGGCTTCGTCGGCTCCGGCTTCAATGCGCGCTTTCACATCCATGGCTGGCGCGGCGTTCGCGACGCCGACGTGCTCGGCGTATGGAGTCCCAACGCAAAGAATGCGGCCTCGGCGGCTGAACTCGCGCGCGCGCTCGACGTGGGGAGGGCCAGGGCGTATCGCACGATTACGGACATGGTGGCGGACCCGGCAATCGACGCGATCTGGCTCTGCGGCCCCAACCAGGCCCGTGTTGCCAACGTCCAGGAAATCGTCCACACGCTGAGGAGCGGGAAGGGGACCCTCAAGGGGATCGCCTGCGAAAAGCCGCTCGCGCGCACTGTTGCAGAGGCACTGCAGGTCCGCCAGCTCGTCAAGAGCGTCGGGCTCGTCACGGGCTATCTCGAGAACCAGTTGTTCGCGCCTCACATCGAGACAGGCAAGAATCTCCTCTGGGCGCGCGGTGCGGCGACCACCGGACGTCCGTACCTTGCTCGCGCCGCCGAGGAACACAGTGGTCCTCACATGCCCTGGTTCTGGAACGGCCAGCAGCAGGGCGGCGGCGTGCTCAACGACATGATGTGCCACTCGGCGCTCGTCGTGCGCCATCTGCTCACCAAGCCGGGCGAGCCGCTGTCCAGCGTGAAGCCGGTCCGCATCACGGGGCACATCGCATCCCTCAAATGGTCGCGCCCGGCGTACGTCAAGAAACTCCGGAAGACGATGCACGTCGATTACGCAAAGACGCCGTCCGAAGACTTCGCGAGTGCGACGATCGAGTTCGAGACCGCCGACGGTACCATCGCGATGGGTGAGGCGACGACGAGCTGGAGTTTTGTGGGCGCGGGGTTGCGCCTCTCGGCGGAACTGCTCGGCCCGGAGTACTCGATGAAGTGGAACTCGCTCGATAGTGGCCTGCAGCTCTTCTTCAGCCGCGAGGTAACGGGACGCGCCGGCGAGGATCTCGTCGAGAAGCAGAACGCCGAGCAGGGAGTCATGCCGGTGGTGCCCGAGGAGTACGTCGCATACGGTTACACCAATGAAGACCGGCATTTCGTGCGCGCATTTCTCGGGAGGGAGGCACCGTTGCTCACCTGGGATGACGGGGTTGACGTGGTACGGCTCCTGATGGCGGCGTATCAGAGCGCGGAGCAGGGCAGAACACTCACATTCCCACCGAAAGGGCTCGAGACATTCGTGCCTGCGGTGGCGAAAGGCACCTGGAGGCCCTGACCATGGGCGTGGGACGAACCATCCTTCTGGCGGCGTCGAAGAGCGCGTTCCTCAACCGCCAGGCCACGCACCGCAAGTTCGTGAAGAAGGCGGTGAAGAAGTTCATGCCGGGCGAGTCGGCCGACGACGCGCTCGCTGCGGCCGAGCAGCTCGCGCGCGAGGGGCGGGGCACGATCTTTACGCAACTCGGCGAGAATCTCACGCGACTCGAAGAGGCCGAAGCCGTCCGCGATCACTACCTGCGCCTTTTCGACCGCATCAAGGAGCGCGCGATTCCCGGTCACGTCTCCGTGAAGCCGACGCAGCTGGGGCTCGACCTCTCGCCGGGCGCGTGCGCAGCCCACCTCGACGTGCTGGCCGCGAAAGCGATGGCCACTGGCTCGACGCTCTGGATCGACATGGAGGACTCGAGTTATGTGGACCGCACGATTGCACTCTATGAAGCGCTGCAGCCGAAGTACGAGCGCACCGGCATCGCGATCCAGGCGTATCTGCGGCGGTCACCGTCGGATCTGGAACGCCTCATGGCGCTCAAGCCGACCGTCCGCCTCGTGAAAGGCGCATATGCCGAGAAGCCCGAAGTGGCGTTCCCCGTGAAGCGCGACACCGACCTTGCCTATTTCGACCTGGCGGTGCGGATGCTCGAGCGCGCCACCAGGGGTGAGTGCCTGCCGATCTTCGGCACGCACGACATCGGCCTGCTGCATCGCCTGGTCGCGCGCGCGCACGAGCTCGGCGTGGCCGACGGGAAGTACGAGATCCACATGCTCTACGGCATTCGCGATGCGGACCAGCGCCGGATGGCCAGCGAGGGGCGCATGATCAAGACGCTCGTCAGCTATGGGAGTGCGTGGTTCAAGTGGTACATGCGGCGGCTGGCGGAGCGGCCGGCGAACGTGTGGTTTGTGGCGAGGTCGGTGCTGCCGGGATGAGCTGCTGCTGGCGCCAGCTCAGGACACGGCCAGTAGCAGCACGCGGGTCATCCACGTGCTTCGCGATCGCGTGCTGGAGAATTTCGGTCGAAGCCTGTTGTCAAGGCTGAATCGACCGTTCGACGGCGTGAGCAGAACGAACAGATTCGTGACGAGGATGGCGACATAGATCCACGGACCCTCCGGCGTGCGGCCTTGCGCGACGACCAGGTTCACCGCCTGCAGGACGCCGAGGAGCGCACCGGCTCTGGTGAACGCGCCCAACACAAGCGACGCTCCGATCGCCACCTCCGTGAATCCGAGGAGCCAGCCAAAAAGGTGGAAGTGCGGCACGACCACGTCCTGGAGAAAAGCCCGGTAGAGATCGAACGTAGGATACTGGATGCTTTGCCGGAACGCGAACATGAGGCCCCGCGAGTTGTGCAGGCCGAAGTCCGGCGGAAGTTTCCAGTGCTGCTCGTAGAGCCAGTACAGCCCGAGCGCGACGCGAGCTACGGCGAACGCCGCCGTGTGCCTGGCGGAAAGTTGCGGACGCACTAACGGTGCGGCTTGTACCATCGGATCATGGCCTGCCCCGGCACACCAAGACGGTTCAGAATGGTCATGATCCAGATGATCCCAATGGTCGTCAACCATCCGCTCCGCTGGTGGCGCCGGGCTGAGGTGACGACCTCCAGATCCAGCAGCGCCAGCCGCCCGTGACGTCGGAGGCGCGCGAGGATCTCAAGGTCCTCCATGACACTCCAATCCTTGAACCCGCCGGCCCGTGCGAACACGTCACGGCGGACGAACATCGCCTGGTCGCCAAAAAAGGTGTTCAGCAGCGAAGACCGAAGGTTCGCGTTGTACGCGACCAGTGCGGCCAGCGGTCCCGGATGATCGAGGCGCAGGCGAAACGCGCCGCCAATCACGCCCCGGTCCTGCAGCGCCCGTGCGATGGCGGCCGCCGCTCCTACGGGAAGCATTGTGTCGGCGTGAAGAAAGAGGAGGACGTCGCCCGTGGCCATTGTCGCGGCGCGATTGAGCGCCGCGCCGCGAGTCATCGGTAGAGCGAGTACGGTGGCCCAGGGTCGGGCGAGCGCGGCAGTGCGGTCCACGCTGCCCGCGTCGGCCACGATCAGCTCGTGCGGAGCCACCACCGAAACAGCACGGTGCAGTGTGTCCGCGATGACTGCTTCTTCGTTGAACGTGGGGACGATGACCGACAGGTTTAATGTCGGGCGAACCTCGCGCGAAGGACTCAGGGGCGTCATTGACTCCGGGTGTGCCGTGGTGAACATTCTGCTACCCAACGCATGGGATGCCGGAACATCGCGCGACAACAGGAGAATGCACCATGAATGCGCAGCTCGCCACGAGCGCTGCCAGTACGATCGCGCGAGATGTACTGGCGCCGGCCGCCGCCGAGAACGACAAGCAGGGACGATTTTCAACGAAAGCCGTCGAGGAACTCGGCGCGGCGGGACTGCTCGGGCTGATGCTCCCCGCCGACGTCGGCGGAGCGGCGCTTGGGCCGCGAGCCTTTACCGGCGTGGTAACGGCGCTCGCGGAGGCCGACGCCTCGGTGGCGATGGTGTACCTCATGCACACGCTGGCGTCGGTAACGATCGCCGCGGCGACGCGGACTTCGGCGCTGGTGGACGTGTTGAAGGCGATGGCGAGCGGCCGCCACTTGTCGACGCTCGCGTTCAGCGAAACCGGCTCGCGCAGTCACTTCTGGGCACCCCTGTCTAGAGCCGAGAGTCTCAACGGGAGCGGCGCCCGGCTCGCGGCGCGCAAATCATTCGTGACCAGCGCCGGTCATGCACAGAGCTACGTCACGTCGTCGCTGTCACCGAACGGCACGAGCGTCACCGATTCGACGCTCTATCTCGTGCTGGCCGGATCCGCGGGCGTGACGATGACCGGCGCGTGGGACGGTCTCGGGCTGCGCGCCAATGCATCCGCGCCGATGCTTTTCGAGGGCTGTATCGTGCCGGCCGACCAGCGGCTGACGGCGGATGGCGCCGGCTTTCAGGCGATGCTCGACATCGTCCTGCCGCTGTTCAATCTGGGCCAGGCAGCGGTATCGCTCGGCCTCTGCCGCGCCGCTTTGGCGGCGACCATCGCGCACCTCGGCACGGCCAGATTCGAACACCTGGGTTCGGTGTCACTCGGCGAAGCGCTCCCCACGCTGCGCGCGCAGCTCGCGACAATGCAAATCGAGACCGACGGCCTCATGGCGCGCCTCGACGACACGATCGGTCATCTGGAGCGTCCGGGCGCATTGACGATGCTGCGCGTGCTCGAGGCGAAGGCGGCAGCCGGCGAGACGGCCATTACCGTGACCTCGCACGCAATGCGCGCGTGCGGCGGCGCGGCGTTCTCGCGTCACACCGGCATCGAGCGGTTTTTCCGCGACGCGCACGCGGGCGCGGTCATGGCGCCGACCAACGACGTGCTGCGCGAGTTCATCGGCAAGGCGCTGCTCGGCCTGCCGCTGTTCTGAGCGGCATCGCAGGGCTCCCGGCCCTGCGCAACCCCGGGCGAGGAGGAGAAGAGCGTGTCCGTTCGAACCACCTGGCTGGGCGCTGTCGCATACGACGCCAAAGTCGTTCCTATCTGGGAGGGCATGCGCCGGTATTTTCGCGACGAGGCGCGGATCGCGGTCGAGGTCGTCCTGTTTCAGACCTATGAGGCTCAGGTGCAAGCGCTGCTCGCCTCGCACGATGACCCGGCCCCAAGGATTGACATCGCGTGGAACACCAATCTGGCGTTCTTGCAGGCGCGCGAATGGAGCGCAAAGGCATGCCGCCCGTTGGCCATGCGGGATACTGATCTGGGGTGGACCACGGTGATTATCGCGCCGTCAGGCGGCGCGGTGGCATCGGTCGCCGACCTACGGGGTCGCACCATCGCCCTCGGGAGCCGCGACAGCGGACACGCCGCAATCCTGCCGGTGCACTTCCTCGCGCAGCAGGGTCTGGTGGAGGGGCGCGACTACCGAGCACTGCGGATCAACACTGACGTCGGCAAGCACGGCGACACCGGAACGAGCGAGGTCGAAGTGCTCCGAGCCGTGCTGGACGGGCGAGCCGACGCAGGGGCGGTGGGCAGCCCGTTCTGGTCCGGCGTGCAGGACCAGCAGATCGTTCCGACTGGCGCGCTGTCCGCGGTGTGGTCGTCACCTCCCTACTCGCACTGCATGTTCACGGCTCGCGTCGACCTCGAACCGGAGATCGGGCGGCGGTTCACCGAGGCGCTCATCCAGATGAGTCTTGACAATCCGCTGCACAAACCGATTCTGGAGGCCGAAGGGCTCAAACGGTGGATTCCCGCTGACCTCGACGGATACGGAGCGCTTGACCAGGCATGTCGCGCGCAGGGTTTTTTCGTTCATCCTGCCACTCAGCCGGACTAAGCGCAATGGAATACCGCGGCGAGACGATCGCCATGCGCGCGCTCGTGGGCCAGCTGCCGCCGGACGGCCTCGAACGCGTCGGCTAGCGGAAAGATGTCTGGTGTGACCAACATATCTGCGTCGTCGGCGCCTACGGGATGCCAGTAGACGCCGTCGGCGGTGATCGTGACTTCCGGCACCAGATCTGCGCGCGACAACGCAATGCCGTTCGCGGCGGCGCCTCTCAGCGCCACACGCCGGATGACGCGATCCTGAGGCGAGACCTGCCGGGCATCGAGAAAAATCCTGAATCGCTCCTCGTCCACGTCCGTCGCCACCGTGGCCGCCAGACGGACGCGAAACCCCTCGGCGCGCGCAATGTCGATGCCCGCAACGGCCCGCCGCCAGGCACCGCGGCCGCGATGCGCATCATGCAACGCGGGCTCCGGACTGTCGAGGCTGATCTGCAATGTCACGCCGGCGCGTGGCAGGCGTTTGAGAGCGGCGAGGCGCGGGCCGCTAAAGAGCATGCCGTTGGTGAGTATCGTGACCGGTGCCGCCTCGGCCAAGGCGATGACGATGTCGTCTATTTCAGCCAGCAGGAACGGTTCGCCGCCGGTGACGAAGATGTCGCGCACGCCGAGGCGCGGCGCCTCGCGCGCAATCCGGCGAACGCGATCGAGACCGAGTTCTCGCCGTCGCGCGGCGGGCGACGACCGCACACAGCAGTAGTCGCAATGGAGGTTGCAATGGAAGTTGACGTAGAGCCACAGACGTTCGCCGAGCGGGCGCTCGTCGGCATCACCGATCGCCACTGCACCGTGACGGATCACCCACCGCGTGCCGCGCTCACCGGTCGTTCGCTCGACAATCGCGTGTCCAGTGAGGCGCGACCAGGCGTCGAGTTCGGCATCGAGTGCGGTCGCGTCGCGGGCTGTGAGAGCAATCAGATCTCCGGCCGACGTGTGCCGAAGCGCAGATAGCAGATCAAGCAGCAGTCCCGATCCAAACGTGCGGTCGCCGGCGTCCAACTCGATGCGCGCAGGGAGCAGGGAATGAGCCATCGGCAGCGCGATTCAGGTTGTGGTGATTCCGGCAGCTACTCACGTTCAAGTTACCGCATGGGCAAACCGCCGACGACCATGATGAGCGACGACGACCGTGTGCTGGCGATCATGGCCAAAGCGCCGCGCGTTGGTCACGTCAAGACACGTCTCGCCTCCGTGTGCTCTCCCGCGCTGGTCGTCCAACTCTACCGCGCGTTCATCGAAGATACCATCGCTCTCGCCCGCACGGTCGGCGTCAGCCTCGCGGTCGTTTGTCCGGCCGGCGACGCCGAGGAGATTACTGCGTGGCTGCCGTCCGGCATCCGGGTCTTGCCACAGCGCGGGCGGGGCCTCGCCGCCGGTCTGGCGTCGGCGTTTGACGAGCTCTGCGGCGTGCCGCGCCGCGTTGTCGCCTTCAACGGCGATAGTCCGCATCTCCCGCCTGGCGTGCTCGAGTCTGCCTTCTCAGCGCTCGCCGATCACGACGTGGTGTTCGGACCGTGCGATGATGGCGGGTACTACCTCGTCGGCGCCACCCGGACGCATGCCGGGCTTTTCGATGCGAGCGCGGTCGGCACGGGATCCGCGCTCGACGCGCTCATTGCGCAGACGCGACGACTCGGCCTGTCGTCAACGGCCACCGCCGAGCACTATGACGTGGACGTGCCCGCGGATCTCGACCGCCTCGCCCGTGAGCTGCGCACGCGGCCGGAACGCGCGCTGAGGACTGCCGCGCTGCTGGCGCAATGGCCGGACTTCGTTACTTCATCGCCTCGGTAATCGCGAGCAGCGCCACAGCCCGTGGGTCGGCGCGGATTGCGTCGAAGCGCGGATTGTGATTCTCGAGGTTCAAGTCGATGTCGTATTCCATCACACTCTTCCGCAGCCATTCCAGCGCGGGCTCTCGTTCGCCCAGCGCATCATACAGAAGGGCGAGTCCCGAGCCCGACACGCGTTCGTGCGTCGAGCGGACAAGCAGCTCGCGCAGCAGTTCACGCGCTTCCCTCACGTGTCCCGACACGGCGTACACCTGCGCGAGCATGGAGACTGACCTGGTATTCCGGTCACCCGAGGTCTCCATATTGCGCCTGGCACTCCGCACGGCGTCGTCGAACTGCTTCTGAACCGCGCGAAGCTCGGCGAGGAAGTAGTGGGCGGGCGCGAAGGTGGAGTCGAGCTCGATCACCTGGCGCAGTCTCGCTTGAGCATCGTCGTATTTGCGCGCGGCAAGGAATGCGGCGCCGAGGATGGTGTTGGAGATGAGCGACTGCGGCTCCAGCCAATGTGCGCGCGAAATCTCCCGAATGGCCTCCTCGTGGCGATCCAGATGCTTCAGCAGCAGCCCGTACTGGAGATGCGCCATCGCGAGATTCGAATCGAGCCGAATCGCACGTTCGAACTCCTGCTGGGCGGTCTGGTTCCGCCATACTGACATCTCCGCGCGCCCCAGCGCTACGTGCGCCTCGGCCAGTGTGCTGTCGAGGCCCAGCGCCCGCCCCGCCGCCTCTCTCGTTCGCGCGACGGCCGAGTCAACGGCGATATCCTCGAAGATCGGCATCACGCTCCATGCCAGCGCCACGCCTCCGTACGCGCGTGCGTACTTGGAGTCCTTCGCAATCGCCTGCTCGAAGTACGACAGCGCCTGGCGATTGGTGCGTCCGGTGCGCCGATTCCAGAGAAACAATCCCTGCAGGTAGAGCGCGTGCGCATCCGGATTCTCCGTCTCGACCCGGACCAAGGGCGTAGCTGCCCCACCCGCCAGCTTCATGCGGAGCCCACCCACAACCGCCTTGGCGATCTCGTCCTGTACCTGGAAGACATCCTTGAGGTTCCTGTCGTACTTGTCGCTCCACACCGTGAGGCCGGTGGTGGCGTTGAGCATCTGCACCGAGATGCGCACGCTGTCGCGCGAGCGCTGCACGCTCCCCTGCAGCAGGGTGCCCACGCCAAGTTCCCGGGCGATGCGCGGCATGTCGAATCCCCGCGCTTTCAGCACGGCGGTGCTGCTCCTGCCGAACACCCGCAACTCCGGCACCTTGGACAGAGCGTTTGTGATTTCTTCCGAGATTCCCGCGCTGAAGTACTCGTTGTCCTGCTGGCCGCTGAGATTGGTGAACGAAAACACTGCGATTGATCTGGCCGCATCGTCGCTCACGCCACCGCGCGATCTCGAGCGCGAGACGGCCAGGGCACCGGCACCCGCGACAACGACGATCAGCGCCGCGATTCCTGCCCGGCGCCCGCGCAGCAGCCCTCCTCCGAAAGACCTGGCGCCAGTTGCGCGAACCGCACCGCTCAGCGCCGTCATCATGTCGAGCGAGGCCAGCAGCTCCCGGGCTGACTGAGGCCGGTCGCCCGGCTGCTTCGCGAGCGCGCGCGTTACCAGAGCCGCGAGCGGCTCCGGCACGCCGCTGCACACCACCGCGAGTGGTTGCGCGTCCTCGCTGATGTGCGCCGCGACGAGCTGCTGCGCCGTCGTCTTGCTCTTGAACGGATGTGAGCCGGCCAGCAGTTCGTACGCCACCACGCCCCACGCGTAGATGTCCGCGCGGTGATCGACCTCATCGCCCAAGGCCTGCTCCGGCGCCATGTACGCCGGCGTCCCGAGCGACGTTCCCGCCGAGGTAAGGGTGCGATGGTCGGCATGGGTCTTCGACGCCGACAGCGCTTTGGAGATACCAAAGTCGATGACCATCGCCGCCCCGCCCGAGAGCAGCACGTTCTCCGGTTTGATGTCGCGATGTACTACGCCGTGCTCATGGGCGTAGGCCAGCGCATTCGCCATGTCGCGGAGGATGTGCACGGACTCGGCGAAGGATGCGCTGTCGCCACGCGCCATTCGCACGCGCAGGGACTCCCCTTGGACGTACGGCATCGTATACCAGGGAATGCCGTTCACATCCCCCGCCGAAAGGAGGGGAACGATGTTCGCGTGCTGCAGCGACGCCGCGACCCTGATCTCACGGGTGAACCGTTCGACGGAGATGTCGGCCGCGAGCTCCCGAGCCAGGACTTTGATCACCACGCGGCGGCCGAGCGAGGAGTCGAGAGCCACGAACACGCGCGACATCCCGCCGCCGCCAAGTTCGCTCTCGAGTACGTAGTCGCGGCCGATGGTGGCCTGAAGCTGCTCGCGGAACTCCGGCAATGCCACCCGATGCTCGAGGGGAGTGACGCAGCAGAACGTTAGCGGTCCTGGACCGGGTCAGCTACCCGGAGCGACGATTCCCGGGCGGCAATCCTCCAAACGACGATGGGTCTTCAGGTCGCCGGTCCCGCGAGGCTCGGGTGAGCCCCAATGGCACAAAGGGCGAGGTTGCTGCAGAATTACGGGAATGACACGCATCTGCGCGCTGTTCGGCTTCCTGGCCCTTGCGAGTTCAGATGCGCGCGCCCAGGCATGCGTTGCACCTGGGCATCCGTACTTCGAGTTCCAGGTGGACAAGCCCGCAACCTTTCGGGGTGACACCACCGTTCTTCCGCGCCCGCGAGATCCAGTACGAGGCGAACGGGAGGATTCCGGATTTCATCTGGTGAGCTTTGTCGTGGACACAGCGGGCGTACCTGACGTGCAATCGTTCAAGGCCCTCAAGTCCCCATCGCTGGAGGTCAGTCGCGCAACGCGGGATGCCGTTGCCGCATGGCGATATCGGCCGGCGGAAGTCAAGGGATGTCGGGTGCCGCAGCTGGTACAGACGCCGGTCCTCTTCAAACAGTTGTACGAAGAGTTGACGAGCGGCCGGATCCGGGGCCGGGCGTGCAAGTCACGACTGCGACTGATATGTGAGTCGTCCTGAACAGAGAGGATCCGATGTGCGTTCGCGAGTTGAATCGCCTCCGGCTGCCCGCCAAGGGTTAGCGTCGAGCGGTCACGCCATGACCGTATCCATCAAGCGCCTCGGGCCCGGCGACGAGCCGATCCTCGACCTCCTCGCCGCGGAGGACGCCGACTTCGACCTCGATGGACGAGGGGATGCCCAACGGCCCCTCGACTCGGCCGCAGCCGCTCGCTTTCTCGCCAACCCTGCGGTGCTCTTCTGGGTTGCCAAGGCGGACGACGCGACCGTCGGCTTCCTCTACTGTCTCCATTTGCCCCTGCGCACGGGCGACGGCCACGAACTCCTGCTGTATGAGATCGGCGTGCGCAGTGCGTGGCGGCGGCGCGGAACGGGGCGCGCGCTGATGAAAGAGATGGACCGATGGATGCTCGCCAATGGCGTCGGTGACGTCTGGGTCTGTGCCGACAACCAGGGCGCGGTCGAGTTCTATCGCGCGTTCCGCCTTGCTGCGCCGGATCCGCAGCCGGTTTATATGACGCGGGACGAAGCACGTCACGTCTGAATCCCCCGGTCATCCGAACGGCTGGTCTATCGCAACCGCCGGCTTTGAAAAGAAATGCGGGCCGTCGGCCGCGACGTACAGACAATCCTCATGACGGATCCCGAACTCTCCCGGAATGGCGATCATCGGTTCGTCGCTGAAGCACATTCCGGGCGCGATCGGCGTCGTGTTCCCCTTCACGAAGTTGGTCCACTCGTGGCCGTCCATGCCGATCCCGTGGCCGGTGCGATGCGGCAGCCCCGGCACCTGGTAACCCGGGCCGAATCCCGCCTTCTCGATCACGGCGCGCGCGGCGGCGTCCACCGACTCGCACGGCGCACCGATCTTTATCGCGTGGAACGCGGCAGCCTGAGCCTCCTTCTCGATGTTCCATACGTCCTTCTGTCGCTGCGTGGGCTTGCCGAACACCGTTGTGCGGGTGATGTCGGACTGGTAGCCGTGCACGCTGACGCCATCGTCGATCATCACGATATCGCCTTCCTTGAGTTTCTGCGGCGTCGCGCTGCCATGGGGCAGGGCCGTCCACTTGCCGAACTGCACGCTGATGTACCCGTCGTAGCCCAGCGCGCGATACGCCGCAGTGATGTTCCGCTCGAGTTCGTCCTGCGGCATTCCCTCGCGCATGGTGCTGAGCCCCGCCCGGTACGCCGCAATTGTCACGTCGTTGGCGTGCTGCATCAGCGCGATCTCGGCGGCGGACTTGAAGATCCGGCATCCCGCGGTGACCGGCGTTGCGTCCACGACCTCCATTCCCGGGGCCGCCTTCGCGATGCCGTTCGCAATGAAGAAGCGAACGCGTTCCTCCACACCCAGCCGGTGATGCTTCATGCCACGGTCCTTCGCGATGGCGGCGATGAGAGCATACGGGCTGTCATCCTCCTGCCAGACGCGCACGTCGTTGCCGAACTTGATGAGCTCGCGCGCGCGGTCCTCCTCGAAGGCGGGGCATACGTACGCCACGTCGCCGGCGGCGGGGATGACCACGCCGAACGTGCGCTCACTCTGGCCCCAGCGCATGTTCACGAAATACGAACAGCTCGTGGTGCCTTCCATGAAGATGGCGTCGATCTTCTGTTCGTTCATCAGCTGCTGCGCCCTGGCGATGCGCGCCCTTCGCTCGTCGTCGCGGATGGGCGCGACGCCGGCAGTCATCGGCTTGAGTGCGCGGATCGCCGACGGAAGGTCGGCCGGCGAGTCGGCCGCCGGGCTCGAATCACTGCGGGCCACCTTTGCGCACGCTACGGCCCCCGCACTGAGTGCGCCCACCTGCATGAAACGTCGTCTGTTCACGGTCCGTTACCGCTTGGGGTTGAGGTACGACTTGGCGATCATCATGTGCACGCCGACGTTCCCGTCCACCAGCTCCGTGATGTGCAGGTCCGCCGCCATCGACGCGGCCTGGTAGGCCTCGGTCTGCGTGATGCCCTTCATCTGCTGCAGCATCTTCACCATCTCGGCAACGGCAACTTTCGTCGCGACCGTGAGCGACGTGTCGGTGCCCATCGTGATCCAGTGCGTCGGTGTCTCGATGCGCGGCCAGTCGAGTTTCATGTCCTTGCGCACCACGAGCTGCACGCGCCCACGGAGATTCGTCTCGATGGCGGTCTGGTCCACCTCGCCATCGCCCTGTGCGGCGTGCCCGTCCCCGATCTCGAGCAACGCGCCCTTTACGAACACAGGGACGTACAGCGTCGTGCCAACGACCAGCTCCTTGTTGTCCATGTTCCCCGCATGCCGGCTCGGCGGGTTGCTGCTCACCCGCCCCAGCGCTTGCGCTGGGGCTACTCCAATCGAGCCCCAGAATGGCCGCAGCGGCACCGTGATTCCCGGCGCCACCTCCGCAGTCATCTTCTGCCGGTCGAGCTGGATGAGCCTGCTGCCGCGCACCTCGCACAGTTCGCGCATGAACCCGGCGCATCCGTTGTAGCCGTAGGCAATGGGCAGCGTGATTTGCTGGATGCGCACTTCGAGCACGTCGCCCGAGTCTGCATCTTCGACGAAGACCGGACCCGTCAGGATGTGGCCGCCGGGGCCCTTCAGCGATCCGGTGTCCTGCGCGACGATGTCACGCAGGTTCTGCGGAACGTCCTCCGGTTTGACGCCCATTCGCTCGAGGCCCACCGGCGTATTCGTGAGCAGGGTTTCCAGCTCGACGATGTCGCCGGACTTCACGCGGATGGCGGGCCTCGCTTCTGACCAGTAGTAGCCGTACGCCACTGTGGACGGCGTCGCCGGGAGATGATGGACGCTCGGCGTCTGCGCAAACCCGTTCGCGGTAGCGCACATAGTGAGAAGCAGGAATCGCATCACGCGTCTCCATTCTTGAGTGTCATGCGCTGTGCCTCGTTCGCTCGCAGCCGAAGTATAGGCCGCGGCGATGAGGGGGCGACACATTGCGCGGCGCGTCGCGTAGTTGCCATACTCCACATCATCCACCGCGCGGCGCCACCGGCCCGCCGGAATTGCGATAACCTGGAGTCTCCTGGAGAATAGCCATGGGCATGTTCGACGGATTGCTCGGCGGAGTGGTCGGAGCTGGAATGGTCTCCGTAATCAGCTCCATCATCGACAAGCACGGCGGCGTGCAGGGCGTGCTGAACCAGTTCGAGCAGCAGGGACTTGGCGCCACCGTGAAGTCCTGGGTCGGCACGGGGCCCAACCAGCCCATTACCGGCGATCAGGTGCACCAGGCCCTCGGGTCCGACTTGATGCAGCAACTCGCCGCAAAGGCGGGGATTCCGGTGCCGGAACTCGCGCAGAAGCTTGCGGCGATTCTGCCGCAGGCATTCGACAAGCTGACACCCGGCGGAGTCGTGCCGAAGACCGGAGGTTGACGTCTCTCCCCGATGGATGTTACGACCGCACTTCAAGCAGACCGTACGCAATGGCGTATCCAGCCGCGATGGCGACGGCGAAGCGCGCGCCGCCCGAAAGCGCCGCAGCGCGCGGCCGTGTTTCCGCCTCCGAAATGCTGCGCGCCGCAATCATCGGCAATGCGAGGAACATCAGCCCTTCACCGACCGGAATGAATGCGGCACACCCGGTTCCGATCATCACATGCGCGGGTTCGTAGCGCCACCATCCCGCGCGAAACGCAAAGTACTCGTAGAAGCCCACGGTGACCGCGGCGGAAACCGCGGCGGTGAGGGTCGCAAGCACCCGTGCAGTACGATCGCTCCGTGTGCGCTTGAGGATGCCAAAGAGGCGCAGCCCGGGGTAGCCGAGCTCGACAACGACGCACGCCCAGGCGAGCGGCATCCAGACGGGGGACGCGAGCAGCACGATATCGCCGCCCGTGAGATAAACGAGGCGTCCCGCAGTGATCCAGTGGACGAGTCCGTAGTCCACGAGCAGCTCGAACATGCCGGCGACGAGTCCAAGCGCGAAAAGCCGTGTGATGAGCGCGCCGCCCTGACCCTTGAGCCGCTCACTCGCGGTGAAATAGAGGCTGCCGCGGATGAGCAACCCCGCATAGGCCCAGAAGTTTCCGTCGCCGGGCGCACCGTACGCGGCAACCAGGGTGAAGCCGAGGCCGACCGTGAGTGCCGCGAGCCAGAGGCGGTCGCTCTTCGGGCCGAGCTCGGCCAGTCGTTCGAGAAAGGCGGGAGCGTTCATGGAGGGGAAGGGACGTCGCTTGGGGGTCCCTGATCATAAAGCCCCACCGGAGCGTGCGGCCAGGGTTGGTCAGCCGGCCTGCTGCATTCCTCTCAGTTCGTCGCGAACGCCGTCACCCTCACCGCCAGTTCACCGCCAGTTCACGGCGCGGAGACTGGGTCCGCCGAGCATCGAGTAGCCGAAGGTCACAGTTCCCTGCGAGTACGACCTGTTGGCCACCTTGCTATACGTCGCATCGCGCTTGGACAGGACGTACTGCATCCAGAGTGCGTGATGGCGGTACACGCGGAAGGTCGCGCCGAAGTCCCCGCGGAAAATCGTCTCCGAACCCTGGTTGTTGTCGGAGCCGGTACCGGTCACGTGGTACTCGCGGGCCGCCACGTCGAGCATTGCCCTGTCGGCGACGAGAAGGCGAAGCGCAAGCAGAGCCTGCGGTGTTGCGCCGTAGTGATAGTCCCGGATGGCCTCATTGGTCGACGTGCTTGGAATGCCCGCAACGGATCCGGCGGCGCCGAACCCAACGCCAAGCAGGCCGGTCCCCTGAAGCGCGACCTCGGGCGTGATCGACAGCTGTCCGGTGCTGCCGAGGGAGAGCGCCGTGCTCGACACGCGGAAGAGGTACGGCGAGATATAGTCGTAGCTTCCGTACAAGCCCCAGATCCCGCGATAGCTGGGGCCGCGCCCGGTCTTGCTGCCGATCAGGAGCCCGCGCACCATGATATTCTCGATCGGGTTTTTCGCGTTGGTGAGCGCCGAGAACTGGAAGTCGAAGTAATCGAGCGGGCGCGTGTAGTCGTAGCCGGGTTGGCCGGGCAGGCCGTACGACATGCTGAACTCGGCGGTGCCGTCGTTGTGCAATACGCCCAGGGGAGACCTGATATCCTTCGACAGTGCGTCGAGACTACCGCCGAACCTGAACTGCCAGAAAGTAGCGGGCGCGGTTTCCGGAAGAGTGCCCTTGAAGCGCCGTCCGAACACCGAGCGATTCAGGCCGTCCGGGGGCGAGATCAGCGCCGCACCGATCTCGTGCAGGCGATTGGGTCTGGTCGCGCCGCCGTCCTTGAGGACGAGGTCCGCCATCCGGAACAGCGCCTCGCCCAGCAGGCTGCCGGCCTGGCCCGTGGTGATCTGGTCATTGAGGGAAGGCGGATCGGTTTCGCCGGCCATCTTCCAGATGAAACTTCCGATGTTGCTGTGGATGAGCGACACCCAGAAGCCGTGCCCCGCGGACCGCGCGAGGCCGTACATGGTCGCGCCCTGATAGGGGTGCGCGAATTGATTGATGTTGAATGGGTCCTGGTCGAACACCCAGGTCTGCGTACGCAGGTGATCCCATGTGCTGGCGAAGGTCGAACCGTAGACCTTCTTGCCGTCCTGTACATCGCTGGCGTGCACGATACGGTCGTAAATGCTGAGCAGCGTGAGAAACCCGGTGATCTCGACGGCCGGGAGCACGTTGTTCTTGAGCGTCAGCGTTTCCGACTGCGGGTTCACTTTCGACGTACTGTCGGGCCGCAGCGCTGCCTGCTGCGCCCGGCCAGGGTGCGCGGCTGCGCCGACGAGCGCCGCGATGAGCATTGAGTCCCGGATGACGGGTCGCATGGTTGTCATTGAAGCAAGCATTTCGCGGCGCCCGGCGGCATTGCCTCTTTGCGCGACGGATCGTCTGGCACGAATGGACTACGCGCGCACGCCAATGGTGGCTGCCGGCCGCGTGTCGCTGCATCTTTTCAAGCGCGCGGCGCTCAAGCGCGCGCCGGCGTGCCCCTGGGTACGCGTGCGCTCCGACATTGCGAGAGGTGAAGTCGAATGACCAATCCCGCACCGCACACCGCCGAAGAGGCAAGTCCCGCCGAGCTCAAGCGAGGAAGCATTCGTCTCCTGGTGATGTTGCTGGCGCTCGCCTTGCTCGTGGTGCCGCTCATTCGCGAGCTGCCGCTCGGGCAGACGACGCGCACCGGGATCCTGGCCTGGCTGCTGGTGGCGCTCGCCTTCTACTGGATGTACGCGGGGCTGGGCTACAAGGCGCTGCTGCTCGTGCAGCTGCTCCTGTTTTCAGCGGCAGCGGCGCTCCTGACCACGAAGGCTGGCCTGGTGCTCGTGGGCATCGACAGGCTGAGCATCCTGCGACGGTCGGCGAAGGACCTGATCCTGCTGGGTGCGGCGTGCGCGGCGGTGAACATGGTGATGATGCTGGTGGGAGTGGCGCGAAGGAAAGATCTGGCGAGAGGAGGGACGGCGAAGTAGCACGTCCTTATGAGCCTGTTCCGGTCATGTACGCGCAGCCCGCGTTCTGCGCCCGGATCAGCGCGTAGATGCCCGACGGCACGAGAATACAACCGGGAATGAGGTTGGCCTTCAGGTCCTTGCGGATCTCCTCGACGTCCCGCTTGGTCTTCCCGGCGAGGGAGTGGCCGACGTTGTTGACGGCGATGTTGCACACAAGGCAAATCAGGCCGCGCTCTCTCAGCATTTCGATTTTCGTCGCGGACGACTCGGCGGATTCCCCGGGCGCGGCTTTCCAGAATATGTTGCGCCGCGCGGGCGCGTGTGTGGAGGGGTCGGTGACCTTCCGGTCTGCGCCGAGCTCGTAGCGATCCCAGATCGCATCGTTGAACGCCATTGGCGTGCCGAGGCGGCGGAAGACGATGACAGGCCGCGTTTGCTTGTCGGTGGTGCCGTGCGCTTCGCGGTAGTGATCGAGGAAGGTGGACGCGAAGTCCATCGCAGCGCCGTCGGCGATATCGCTGGCGTTGAAGACCACGCGATACTGGGCCGTGGCGAGCTGATCGATCCACGACGTATCCCAGGGTCCGCCGGACGACGGCGTAGCGCGCGCCTCGTCGGGGTCGAATGCCAGTGCCGCCGCGGCAACGCTCAGCTGAGCCAGAAACTCCCGACGCTTCGTCATCGATGCTCCGTGGTTGATCGCAATCATGGTGGGCTGGCGGAATGGCGTCAAATAGCCGGCGGTAGCCGGGTGTGGCACCAACGACAACGGGCGCCGCGAGAACGCGGCGCCCGCAGTGTGGGTCGAGCCGGCCTATTGCTTGGTCAGGCCGGTGACCAACCCTTCCGTGTTGTGTGCAAAACGAATGCCGTATATGCCATCGGTGGACTTGAGCTTGCCGGCGGTGACCAGCGCGCTCTTGTCGTAGGTGGCGACCACCGTGCCATTGATCGCACACTCGACCTTGTCGCCCTTCACGGAGACGGCGATTTCCTGGGTCACCGGTTCGCCGGTTCCCGGCGCCTTGTGCACTGCCGCATTCGTTTCGCCATGCCCGCCGTTCATTGCGAAGGCGGCGGGACCAAACCCACGGACGATGAAGTTGCCGTCGCCGTACGCGGCGCAGTAGAGCAGGCTCTGCTGATCGGTACCCATGTCATTGCCGCCGATGAAGATTCCATACGGATGCGGGTGGTTGTTCAGCCCCATGTACTTCGGTTCCTTGAACGTGGCCTTGACCGTATAGTTGCCACTCGCCTTGTTGGCGGGATTCCAGTAGTTCACCGCGGGGCCGGTGGTGACATGCAGCGCGTCGCCTTCCTTGGCGAGCTTCGCGTTGGCGAGGGTCGATCCCCGCTTTTCCTCATTGGCGTCGATCTTGCCCATCCAGCCGGGAACGGAGATGCCGCCGCCGGCAACCGCCTTGGAGGTTTCCATTTGACCCTGCGCGGCGTTCGCCAGGGGGAGGAGCGTGATGGCGGCCAGAGCAACCGCAGAGGCGTAAACTCGACGCATGATGTGTGTTCTCGCTGAAGAAGTGATTGAGCGCAATTATAGTTCAAACAGGGTTGGCTTGAACAGTCAGGTTCTTGCAAGGTCTGGGCACTGGAGGTGCGCAGTCGGAGCCTCCTACAAACGAGTTCAACTGCCTGTCCGTTGTGACAACCGGGTGTCTCCGACAAGTAGTTCAAGTGAGGTGTGCGGGCGTCGCGTAACCGGCGGCGAGCTTGAACCACCTGAACCGATCCTTGAACCACGCCAGTTGCCGGTAACCGGCTGCGTTTCTTCTGTCCTCCTGCTTGGCGTAATGGCGTGCTCGGCTGCAACCGCGCCAACTCCAGCCGTAACGCTCCGCGTGGCGGTGACTACCGTATCCGAGCGTATCCGAGCGCTTGCGTACGGTTGGGTTCTGACCAAGAGCGGCACGGATGTTTTCTATATACCCGCCTGTAACTCGATAGTTCGCCCGGACTTCTCCCTGGAGCTTCTGACGGCCGCAGGGACGAAATCGTGGGTTCTACCTGCATAGCCATTCTCCCTTCCGCGTCGGTGCGCGTGGCAGGCGTGGCACAACTCACAGTCCACGGGATCGTACGGCGCTTGCCTGGTACACAGTATACGCCGATACTCCGCTACTTGCTCGTGACAACTGAGAGTGCGAACCGCACCCGCTGCAGTTGAGAGGTTCGTCGTGAGATGACAAAGCGGGCGGCACCCGCGGGCTCATTTGCGGGAGAGACGATGAGGAATGCTGCTCAATGGTTAGCGTTGGTGCTGGCGATCGCCGCTTACGCATGCGCGAGGGTATGTCCCTCGTACGCGTGGGAGAGTACGACCGTGGGTAGGGGGGCGGACGGCAGGCCTTTCTCACACACCTCGTCCGGGCGAGCAACGATGGGGGAGGTCAACGGCTCCAAGGCGGAACGGATTCTCTCGGTGCCGGTGGTCGCCGCGCTCCTCACGCTGCTGCCGTGGCGGGGTCGGCTGCGCGGGGTCGCCCGGGCGGTCGGGGCTGGCGTTGCCGTGCTCGTTGCGTTGGTCGCCTCCGGGAGTGTCGGCATGTTTTTCGCACCCAGCGCTCTTTTTCTTGTGTTGGAGGCACTGCCGCTGGGGTGGGCACCGCGACCGCCAGCTAACTGAAACGCGGCAGCTGTGCGGCCCGACGTCGTATCTCGCGAACCGCCGGAGGTCGCCGCAGGGCTTGCCGACGAGTGGTTCGTTGACAGCGGCGCGCGCTTGTGCAGGCGCCGCTACTCGCCGGCGCCCGGCGAGCATGGTAGTGGTCACTACCACTGGACGTCGCGACGCAGCACCGCTTGATTTGGCATTTGCGGCGGGGAGCAGCTGGGGCGGCGCAGACTTGGTGCGCGATCTGACGCGGGAGGGCTTGATGACGCGAAGGCAAACCGGCCTGCTGGCGCCCGCGTTGGTGCTCCTGGAGCTCTTGATACTGGCGGGTTGCAAGCGCGGGCAGGACCGGGCGGCGGCCGGAAGCACAGGTGGTGCGCAGTCTGCGGGATCTTCCGCCGCGCTCGCGCCGGCGCCACCGGGCACGCTCTTCCCCACCGGAGTGATGTTCCGGGGTGACCGCGCGTCGCTTCAGCATTACCTGCAGTATGTTGACACGGTGGTCGGCGCTCGCGTGCGTGTCACCTACGGGCCGCGAACCGTAGTTGTGGATCGTGATGCCGCCATTCGCTCACTGCATTCGGCCACCTGGGACGGGGTCACTTGGCGTTTTGACGCCGCGGAACCCGCGATGGGCCTGTTGCAACCCGGTTCTGTGCTGCTGGTCTGGGGATTGGCGATTCGGCGCGTAACTCGAATCGACCGCGACGGTGATGAAATGGTGGTGCGAACGGAGGGCGCGCAGCTCACCGATGCGGTGACGGACGCGGACATCTCCTGGGACGCGCCGGCACACCTGCGCCAGGGCGCGATGGCGATGCGCGTGCCCAGGCCTGAGGACTCCGTGCGATTCCGCACGGCCGCGCTCCCTGGCCCGCTCCGGCGCCCATCGCCTTTCCGCCTCGCGACATTCCCCGTCGAGGGCGGTCTGGTCGCTGCCCAGCCGGACGACTCGACGAGTGATCCGCCGTCGCGCTACCAGGAATCGTTCAAGATCCAGATCAACAGATTCGGCGTGGCAATGGCGTACGGCGCGGCGGCGGAGGACACGCTCGATTTCTACGCACAATTTGCCTATGGCGAGGACGCTGAGGAGCCCGTCACGGCGCCTGGGGACGTGAAGGTCGCCGAGGATTACGCCAAGAAGTTCGGCGAGTGGCTCAAGAAGCAGCAAAAGGCACGGGAGGAGGAAGCGAAACAGGGAAAGAAGAAGCTCCAGGACATTCGGGACGAGGGAAAGGCGACGACCGGTCCCGGTCCCGGGCTGCGACCGCCGATGCCAAAGACGACGGAGGAGCAGCAGAAGCAGAAGGAAGAAGAAGAGGCGCAGGCTGAATACGAGAAGAAATACGGGAAGCCCGGCCGGAACTCGACGTCAGGAAAACCCAGCATTCCGGGCATGCCGAGCATGCCGTCGACCTGGCGAGACGCCGCGGCGACGGTCTGGGAGGGGCTCAAGGCGAGCTCGGCCATCAAGGTGACGACGGCGGGCACGGTGAGTGGCTTCAGGTCGCGCGGCGACATCACCGTTCGCGAAGGCCAGCTCGAGCGCGCGGAACTCGCCAATCCGGACTTTCACCTGAGTGCGGATATCTACTGGGCGGCGCGCATCGACCTCGCCGTATTTGCCGGACGTACCAAGCTGGAGGTGCCAGTCACGTTCCGCGCCCCGCTCATCATCGGCGGGTTTCCCTTCATCCTGGAGGTCGCCGTCAACGCGCTCATCCAGCCGGCGCTCACGGGCAAGCTCACGGTGGCGAAGGGATCGCGCCACATCGACTTCCAGAAGAGCGCCGTAGTGACGGTCACGTCGGGCGACGTGAGTGGCGAATCCGGGGATCCGGTCGCCGACGCAAAGAAGGACCCGAAGGACGGCTTGACCGGCATCGGCGTGTCCGGTTTGGTGATCGCACTGCAGGTGCCTCGCGTGTTGTTGGCCTTCGGTTTCATCGGCACGAATGCCGGCGGATATTTCGACGTGGTCGTGTCGTCGAACTCGACGTACACGGGTGCCACAGGCATCAAGCGTTGCACGCATTCAAAGATCGTGGCGAACTTCGGCGTGGGCGTGGCCGCTACGTTCCTGGGAGCCAAAATCGGGGATACGAAGAAGGTCGGTCCGCAGAAGGAGTGGGACTGGGATGACCCACCCGGCATGAAGTGCTCGTGACCTCCGCCAGACGCGTGCGATCTTTCGGACGTCGTCCCTCCATGGCGCTCCCTGGCACGCCCGCACTGTTTAGCGTGCCGGCACTCCTTGCCGTGCTGGCGCCCCTTGGCGCGCCGCTCGAGGCACAACTCATTCCGCCCCGTGCCGGGCTCGTGCTCAACTACTCGCACAAACAGACCGACCGCGAATACGACAAAGAGTTCGTTGTGACGATCGAGAAAGCGGACTCGAACGAGACCATCTTCCGGAGCTACTTTCTCGAGGACGCCGCGCGTGGTCGGACGATTCTCCCCGACACGGTGTCGCGGCGCGAATGGCTGGGTGCTCGCGCGATACATGTCGGCTCCGGCATCGATTCTCTTGAGCGCGCGCGGAATCGCACGATTATGGCGCTCTCCCGGCGCGCCTATCAGCAGCTGAAACGCGATCGGCGGCTCGACGAAGTGGCGACGTTCGTCATCATGGTTGACGCGAACGAGATGTACCGCGTGGATGGAAGCGAGGAGTTGGTAGGCGCCGCGCCGGAAACGCTGGCCGTCGTCATCGATGGACAGGCGCGAAATGTCGCGGCGCTGCATGTCCGCGGGCATTACTCACGCCTTTCTCCACACCTTGAAGTCGTTGCTGAGAACTGGTATCTCGATGACCCCGACGCCGCATGGGTGCTCCGGATCGAGCAAGTCGTAAGCGGCAAGACGTACCACGTTCGCCTCGGGACGGCCGGTACGTCGCCGCCGAATGGCGTGCAGCAACTCGACGCGGCGCTGGGGAGCGCCTGTCGCGCATCGATGTACGGCATCTACTTCGCGTATAACAGCGCTGCCCTCACGTCGCTTTCGGAACCGACGCTCCGGCAGGTCGCCACCGTACTCAAGCAGCACACCGACTGGTCCGTCACCATCGAAGGACACACCGACAGCATTGGCGGCGCGAAATACAATCGGGAGCTGGCCGGCCGGCGCGCCACCGCCGTGAAGGAACGCCTCGTTCAGCAGTACGGCATTGCCACGTCACGACTGAGCGCGGCCGGCATTGGATTGGCGCGACCACTCACAACGAACGCCACGCTCGAGGGTCGGGCACGCAACCGGCGCGTGGAACTCGTGCGTGCCTGCGGGAGGAGCAGCGGATGAAACATTCCAGACTGATAGTTGCGGCTTGGGCAGTGGGCGCAATCGTCGCCTGCGATCGTGCGGCAAGCGCGCGCGCGCGTGGCGCCGATAGTACCGCAGCGGGCGCATCCCTCGCCGCGGCCGACGCCGGCGCGTCGGGCGGGGGGAACGATCCCTGCACGCTCGTCACGCGCGCTGAAGCAGAGAAATATCTCGGACCGCTGGCGCACGATCCGTTTCGCGTCAACGAGCAAGGAGAACCCGTGCCGGACGGAAGTAAATGCGAATATCGCGCCACCGACGGTCGTCATATCTATATCGAGCCCACGTGGACCGACGGCAAGGTCGCGATGAAGGTCGTCGGCCTCGGCGGGCAGATCGCGGGAAGGATCTTCACCGAAAACAACGGGAAGACCGATACACTCGAAGGCACCTGGGACGAATCGCGGTGGCTCGGACCCGGCACTTTTTTTGCCGTTAAGGGTGATGCGATGGTAGTCGTCGACGTGAATGCGGCCCGCGGTGGAATCGCCGCGGCCGCTGATCTCGCTTCCAAGGGGCTCGGCCGCATGGGAAGCCCGCTCCGGTATGATGGCGCCAAGGCATCGGCCAGCGCACCGCGTCCGCGCGAAACCGGTGATGCTTGTGCGCTGGTCACGCAAGCCGAGGTCGAAGCGATTGTGGGACCGCTGATGGGCGCACCCGCGCCGCAAGGTCAGGGCTCCACCACGGAGTGCACCTACAAGACTCGCGCGAATGGGGCCGAACTTCGACTGGCCGTCACCTGGCGCGACGGCTTCCAGCAGTTCGCCGAGAACAAGATGGCCACGGGCACCGTGCGCCAGCAGTTCAGCGGTCTGACTGGGGCGCGCGGCAAGACTGGAGCAGGCAACGGCAATGTGAAAGGTGAGGCGATCAAGAACTCGCCACCCGTCGACGCCGATGCGCAGAAACTCATGGGGGCGTTGCGAGGTCTCGCCAAGAGCCAGGGTGTGGAGATGGATAGCAACCTCGCGCCGGCGCACGATACCGCAGTCGCGGGGCCGTGGGCGGAGGGTGCGGTGCTCCTGGGCTCGACCTTCGAAGCCGTCAAGAACGATGTCCTGGTCTCGGTGGATTTCCACGCCGTGAGCCTCGAGAAAGCCAAAGCCCTCGTCGCAAAGGCGGTGGGACGGCTCTAGCGGACACGGGCATGGCTCGCGTTAATTTCCCTCGCCAACTGCGCCGGATTGCCGGCAAGGAGAGAGCATGAACGTGACATCGATAACCGCGACAGCGGTGCGGACCATCACGCTGTCGCTTGTGGTGCTGGTCCTTTCATCGACCGCCGTGAGCCGCGCCGCGGCGCAGGGGAGCTTCGAAGGCACGATCACCTATTCCCTGACCGGCATCGGTAACGCGCCCGCCACCATCACGTATTCGCAGAAGGGTGGCAAGCTCCGGCAGGATATCTCGATGAGCGGCGCCCCGCCGATGGTCTCGATCCATGACAATGAGTCAGGCGAGGGGATCACGCTCATGCCGCAGATGAAGAAATACATGGTGATTAACTACAAGACGATGAGCGAGCAGATGAAGCAGATGGCGGGCTCAATGAGCGGGGGGACCAAGCCGCCGATCGACTTCGCCAAGATGAAAGTCACGCCGACCGGCAAGCACGAGAGCGTTGCCGGAGTCGGGTGCGATCACTACACCTTCGCCGCCGCGGATTCGAAGGATGACACGCAGGTGGATATCTGCGGGGCGACGGGGATGGGCTTCTTCGCGATGACGGGCGACGTCATATCGTCATCCGCCTCGACAGCGGCGCTGATGAAGGCCGAGAATCCGCAGCTCGCGCGCCTGGCGGCGAATGGGTTCTTCGCGCTGAAGATGTCAGTGAACTCCAAGGGCAAACCCGTCACGTGGGAAGCGACGCACATCGAAAAGCGCTCGCTCGATAACTCCCTCTTCAAGCCCCCATCGGACTACACGCCGTTCACGATCCCGGGGATGCCGGGGAAGATGCCCTGATGGGGATCAAAGGTGCCAAGCCGCCAGCGGCGGACGTCGCGGCCTCAGCGTTGGCGTCTGCCAGGGCCTGAAGAGAAGCGCTATCGCCAACTGGCCCGCTACCCAGTCAATTCTGGGAGCGGTCCACCTGGAGTGGCCCCCGAGTCCTGCGAGGAGGTTTCGGGTTCGAGTCCTGTGTGACGTGGGTCGCCTCACAGCCTACTCAGCGCGCACCTCATAGACGCTGGCCCGCGGAAACTGTTGCAAGAGACGCGGCGCCGAGAACCGACTCCATTGAATGTCTCGCCGCCGCCCCATTACCACATCGAGCGCTTGGCCGTTGCCCTCGTTGACGATAACGATCACGCGCGCGGCGCTGGACGGTCTTGCGTATTCGCTGAGTCGGACTCCACCGGCCGTCGCGAGGTAGTAATCGATGGGCGGCCCGGTGGGCGCCATGACTACGACGTGGTCGCTGCTCGGATGCGCATGTTCGCGCAAAAAGCGTGCAACCGCTTCGCCGTCCGCCAGCGTCCCCGTCTCACCCGATTTGAATACCACGCGGGCGCCGACCGTGTGCACCGAGAGTGCGCCGGCAATGAGGAGGGCACCGACCGTTGCCGCCGAGCCGGGGGGGATCAGAGACAGGCGCGATGCCCGAGCAGCAAGCCAGGCCAGGCCGTCGCTCGCAGCGAGGATCGCGACCGGAACCATGAATAGCCAGACGCGTGGGAACGGGGGCCGCCGCATGGCGACCAATAACAGTCCGCACCAGATCACCGTGGCAATAACAACACCGGCGGCACGCCCTCCTCCAGACTTCGTCAGTGAGATGGCGATTCCCGGAATGATGGCCGCCGCCAACCACGTCGGCACACCGTCGAACCACATCGAGGGAAGCGCGTAGGCGAATGCGGGAAGCGCCTGAATGAAATCCGGCCAGGTCAGGGCGGTGACGAACCGGTTGCCGTACAGTGCCCCGATGCCGAAGCGAACAATAACCGGACCGTACGCGATCAGAGTGAACAGCGCCGCCACGCCAACCGCGGCAGCCAGAGTACCAGCGATCTTTCTGCGGGCGCCACGCGGCGCATCCAGGAGCAGCCAGACGACGACCGCTCCACCGGCATAGAGCGTGACTGGCACGGTAAACATGCCGAGAGCCAGGACGACGGAGAACGCAAGGCAGAACGATGCGCGCCGCGCCGCGTTGATGGCGGAGCCCAGTAGGAGAAGCGTCAGGAAGCAGAGGCCCAGTAGACTGTAGCCGCGGGCGTTGGTCGAGTACAGAATCAGCGATGGCATGGCGGCCGTGAGTGCTGCGGCGATCAGGCCAGCTTCCTTGCCCGCCAGGCGCCGAGCGACCAGATAGGCCGCGGGCACCATCAGTACGCCAGCCACGAATGCGGGCAAGCGAATCACCGGCGGCGAGTTCCCGAACAGCCGGACTGCAATCCAGACCAGGACCCTGTGGAATATGTGATTGTTCGGGAAGGTGTAGTCGCTCAGCGCAATCGGCAGTGGCTGCGAGGCGTAGTACGTATAGGTCCACGCCTCGTCGTAGCGCATCGGCTGGCCGAGATGGAGCACCCGGACGGCGGCGGCGATACAGACGATGAAGCCCAAGGCGATCCAGTGCCACGGTGAATCCCGCCGGAGGGCAGCTCGAGCCGCACATACGACTGCTCGTGCGTCAGCTGGGCAGTCAATGACCAGGCGAGGCCATGCCGTGACAGCGATGACTGCGAGCATGATGACCGGCGCGGATTCGTAGAGCCCCAAACGGCTTAGCGGCGAGAGCATCGTTTCGAACATATGGCCCCAAAGGCCTGCACTCAATCAAGAGGCAGGAGGCACTGTCACGTTCAGGCCACCGCGCCATCCACGCTCTGACTTTCTCAATCGCCGAGCACTCGACATTTGATGGAGAGACCTCGAAGGCCCTGTCTGGTGGGCTTCACCGCGCAAGAAGAGCCGGATTCAAAAATCAGATAGCGCTGCACTTGACAAACCAATAGCCGCCGACTACAGTCCGACCCGGGTCGCGAAGGCGGACCCCTAGTGCCCGCCGCTTGCCACGGCAGCCAGAGTTCCGGCCCACCGCTGTTGCTCGACGCAGGACCACGCCTCACTGACCCCCACGAGGGGCGAGCCCCAAGCGCTCGCGCGCGTGCCCTGCAGGTCGGCAACAGTGGAGTGAAACGTAGGCGGTGCGCGACCGAGCGAAGTCGTGGCCGACCGAAAGAGTGCCGGACCGAAAGCTCCGGCAGCCGGTACCAAACTCCGGCATGAAGTCGAGCTCGACCGGGAGACCACTGGTTGCGTCGTGTGCCGTGCAGGCGCCGCGCATCCTATACGACACCGGGCACTGGCCATGCACGCGCGCGGCCGCACGCGTGCTCTGCGTCCGTGCAGAGTCTCGCACCTCGCTCCCACACACCAGCCTGACGAGCTGGCGTGTTGGCGATGGATCGCGTCCGGTGTTCACGGAAGCGCATTCAAAACCAACCGCTGGGAGAATCGTATGAACTCGCAACAGGAAAGAACGCTCCAGGCGTTCCGCCGCATGCAAGGGTGGCTCGCCGCACAACCGGAGCTGGCGACGGGACCCTCGTCCGCCGCCGACACGCCCCTCGCACGGCAGGTCGCTGCGCTCGGTGTCGTGGTTCAGCAGTTCACCACCCGCGCCGCGCAGCAACAGTCGGCCGGCCGGGGTGGCAAAGGCTCCACCGCAGAGGCCCGCGTGCTTCGAGTGGAGTTGATCAAGCAGCACATGCAACCCGTCGCGGACATGGCGAAGGCAGTCATTCCCGACGTCGTCCGGATGACGGAGGCATTGCGTTTGCCCGGCATCCGGCTCTCGACTGAACGGCTGCTTGCCGCCGCAGAAGCGATGGCGAAGGCTGCAGAACAGTACAAGACTCAGCTTGTCCAACGGGGGTTGCCACCCGACTTCGTGGAGCAACTTCGCGGAGTAGCCGCAGCGTACAAGCAGGCGATAGACGCGCGGGGTCAGCACATCGCCAACGGAAGAGGCGCGACGGAGGGTCTCGCCACCGCCAGAGCCGAGGGACGGAAACTTGTTCTCTCGCTCTCCGTGATAATCAACAAGCGGTTGCGCGGCGATTCCGTCGCGCTCGCAGAATGGAATCAGCTCAAGCGAGTGACCCTCAAGGGTGCGCGTCCGAGCGTTGGAATCGCACCAACGCCGGTGCCGGTGCCGACGCCGGTGCCGACACCAGTCGCAGTCCCGGCACCGACGCCCGCGGCAGCAAAGGCTCCGGCACCGGCGATCACACCGGCCGCAGCACCGGCGGTGCCGTCCATTCCGGCTCCGACGGCCGCGGTCGCGGCGACGGAGGCGCCGGCAAAGGCCGCGTAGCAGCAGCGGAAGAGCTCGACGCATTGTCATAGAAGGGCACGACAAACGGGCTCGCCAGCGTGGCGAGCCCGTTTGGTCTCGTGACATCTACTCAAATCATCGATGCAACTGCATCCGCCGGCGTTGCACCGTGTGAATCGATTGATGAGGCGCGCCGAGAGGACGATGTCCGGACGAACGACAGCTCGGCTCTTGCTTCAGGACGCATTGCCGCGAGTTCAGCGAACGCAGCGAACCCCAGACGCGACCGCTGCAGGCCGCGAAGGGAGCAGCGCACCCACTCGAGCGGGTACCTCAGCCTGGCACTCCGACCGCTGCAGCCGCTTGAGCCCGCTATGCAACTCCCGCCGTGCGCATGTCCGCTCCGGCAGCGAGCCCTGCACACGTTTCAGCGAGCCCTGCACACGTTTCAGTGAGCACTGCCATGCTCCGGATGCAGCATTGCATCGCCGGGAGCGAACAGCACACTCCTCCAACGGAGCACGGCACGATCGAGAGGGACTACTGCATCACCCGGGCGCCGCTCACCTCCCGACACCCGGCCCGCATCCCGCGCCCTCCGCACGACGCCCCGTACGCCGCACTAAGCGTCGCCCGCCGCACCAAGCGTCCCTACCGCCCTCGCCAACCCCCGAAATGCCCGCCCGTGCACCGTCTTCGCCCCCGTGCGCCGCACCACCTCACGAACATTCTCGGCCGTAATCCCGCCGCCCGCCGTAATCGCAATGCGGTCGCCCGCCCGGTGCACGAGCCGCTGAATCCGCTCCGCCCCCTCCAATGCCGTGGGCGCCCCTCCGCTCGTGAGCACGTGGTCCACCTGCATCGACACCAGCAGCTCGAGCGACTCCTCAGGCTCGCGGAGCTGGTCGAACGCGCGATGGAATCCCACCCGCATCGGGCTCGCGAGCGCGATAAGCTCGGCGAGCTTGTCGGCG
>DASZZO010000197.1:0-11399 GCA_035544915.1 Gemmatimonadaceae bacterium
ATTCGCGGGAATCCGCAGCTCGCGGCGCACGGCATACGACGGTGCACCGCCGCCGCTCACCTCCGAGACGTGCGCCTCGCCGTCGGCTGCGATGGCGAGCGCCACGTGTCCCGGTAGCTCCGTTCCGTCGAGAACGATGACGTCTCCCACCTTCGTCACGCGGTGTGCGCCCGGGGCGGCCCGCGGCGTGCGCACGCGAAGCTGACGATGGCCGAGCGTGCCCTCCAGCGCCAACGCAATCTCCACCTCCACCGGGCCCTTGTTTTCCACCGAGATCGCGTAGACCGCTCCGGCGATATCGGCGTCGCGACCGAACGGCGCGAAGATCGTACCGCGGACGATCAGATTGCCCGGCGTGCTCGTGAACGTCGGCAGCCAGTGTAGCGCGCGCTCCCATACAATGCCCTCCACGCCGAGCGCGACCGGGCGGCCGGCCATCTCGAGCGTTGGGCGGGCGAGCGCCGGCCCGGCGCCCTCGAGAAACTCCGGGTACCCGGCGAACTCCACTGCGGAACGCGCGCCCCGATGCAGCACGCCAACGGCGTGGATGGCGGCGTCGGCCGGATGAACGCACGGGATTGAGAGCCAGTGATTCCCGGTGATCTGCCAGGGAACCGTGGGAAGCGCGTCGTGTGTCACGGAGGGTGGATCTACGTTATCTTGCCGCGGCCAGGATGCAAACTACCTCCGCGTGTTTCATGCTGCTCGGCGCCCTGCTCGCTCCGGCGCTCGCGCGATCCCAGTCCCCGGGCGGCCTGGGCAGTGATGCACGTGTGTTGCCGTGGGGCGCGGTAAGCATCCTCACCGGAATGGAATGGGCGCGCGTCTCCGAGCGCTACGCCAGGAACCCCCCGGGCCGGAAGAACGGAGCGCTCGAGCCTCTTGGCCAGGACTTCAATCTCGACACGCTGGGCTCCGCACAGCTGGAATACCTGTCGCCCCTTGAGGCCGCCGTTCGTTCACTCGCGGCGATGCCCGCCTTCAATGCGTCGCTCGGCAGAATGGTGGTGCATGTCCGCGACCGCGTCCTGACCACTCCGTTCGCATTCGATGTGGGCCTCACGGGCCGGCTCACCGTTGGCGTCGTGTTGCCGCTGGTGACCGCGACATCGGAAGTCGATTTCCGGATGAATCCCACGGGTCGCGAACCGACCGTCGCGTTCAATCCCACGCTGGCCGCCACGGCCGCGGTGGCAGCCAACGCGTCGCTGCTTGCGCAGTTCGACAGCGCGGCAGCGCAGCTGGGCCGCCAGCTCGCCTCCTGCCCCGCCAACCCTTCGCAGCCCGGGTGCGCAGCCGTCAACGCGAACCCGGCGGGCGCGCGAGGGCTCCTTCAGAACGCCGGCGCCTTTGCCGACGGACTGGCGCAGGTCTACGGGGGCAGAAATGGCGCAAAGGGAGCGCTGTTCGTACCGATCTTCGGCACGGCGGCGCAATCGGCAATCGAGGCACGCGTGTCGGGATACAAAGCCCTCTACGCGACGTTCGGCGCCGGCGCGATCACGTCCAACGGACCGGTGGCGGCGCAAGCACCGCTGACGGCGGATGACGCGCAGCGCGTATTCACGGACCCCATGTTCGGCGTGCGCGCGCAGCCCCTGGCCACGACCGTCGCGCGCGGACTGGGTGATATGGAAATCTCGGCAAAGCTGAAACTGGTGGACACATTCGGTGGCGACTTGCGGAACAGCTTCGCGCCCGCCGGATTCAACTGGCGTCAGTCGGTCGGCGCCGGCTACCGCCTCGCGACGGGCGTCCTGAACGCACCGGACAACTTCACCGACATCGGCACGGGCCGGCACAGCCGCGCCACTGAGGCCCGCTCGTTCACCGACCTCCTGTTCGGCCCGCACTTCTGGTTGTCCGTCGTCGCCCAATACAACATGCCCATGGCGGACGAGCGCGTCGTCAGGATCACCGACTCGCCCGACCAGCCGCTCCCGGCGGCATACCGCCAGCAGACCGTGAAGCGCAAACTGGGGAACGAACTTGACATCGCCGTCAATCCGCGATGGACGCTCAATGAGTATATGAGCCTCTCGGGACACTATTACTACCGGAGCAAGTCCGCCGACGCGTACACGGGAACGTTCAGAGTGGCGAATCTGGCGGGGGAGCAGGTGATGATCGACGCGTCCACACTGGACATCGCGACCGAGGCGCGCGAGCACCGTCTGGGCCTCGGCGTGTCCTTCTCGACGGTTGCGGCATTCGAACGCGGCACCGCTGCCTTTCCGATCGAGATCGCCTACTCGCATTTTCAGACCACGCTCGGCTCGTTGGGAGACGTCCCGAAGTTCGCCGTGGACCTGATGCAGGTGCGAGTTTACGGGCGGCTTTTCGGACGCTGACCGGTCCGGCGGGCAGCGGTCTGCTCGCCGCGCTTCGGTAACGCCGCAGACGCCAGCAGTTCCCGTGCGTGGTCCCGGCTCAGCCTGCTTTCGGCGTCACCGCCCAGCATCCGGGCGAGTTCGCTGATGCGCTCCTCATCGCGAACGACGGCAATGTCCGCAGTCGTGACGCCGCCCTTTGCTCCCTTGCTTACCACGATGTGGTGGTGGGCGCGCGCCGCGATCTGCGGCAGGTGCGTGATGGCGAACACCTGGTGATGTTCCGCCACCCGGCGCATGGCGTCGCCCACCATCAAGCCCACCTTGCCGCCGATCCCGGCGTCCACTTCATCGAAGATCAGGGTCGGAACACGATCGATGCGCGCGAGGATGGTCTTGAGCGCAAGCATGACGCGCGCGAGCTCACCACCCGAGGCGACGCGCGCGAGAGTGCGGGCGTCGTGGCCGACGTTCAGGGCGACGCGGTACTCGACGTCTTCCGCGCCCGTAGCACCGACCTCCTCGCGCCCATGCAGTTCCACGAAGAATCGTCCGTCCGGCATTCCCAGCTCCGGCAGCATCCCCTCCACGGCTTTTGAAAGCGCCGCGGCCGCGGTGCCGCGTTTGCGCGTGAGGGCGGCGGCGGCGGCGCGAAGCCCTTCGGTCGCCGTCGTGACGCGCGTCTGAAGCGTCCGCATGTCGAGCCCGGCCGTGTCCAGCAGGTCGAGCTCGGCACGGGCGGCCTGCCCCGCCTCGATGGCGGACGCAGTCGTTCCGCCATACTTGCGACTGAGGCCGATGATGAGGTGCAGGCGGCGCTCCACTTCGTCGAGACGCGCCGGATCATGCTCCACCTGTTCGAGATAGCGGCTCGTCTCGCGCGCGAGCTCCGCCAGCGCGTAGTAGGCCGCGTCGAAAAGCTCCTGCAGCCTTGAGGTGGACGGATCGATCTTCTGCAGCGACGAGAGCGGCCGTTGCAGCTGTCCGAGGCGCTGGACCACAGGCTGGTCGCCACTGTCGAGTGCATCCCGCACATCCCCCGCCAGGGACAGCAGTTCCCCGGCGTGCGAGAGGCGGCGCGCCTCATCCCCAAGGCTGACGTCCTCCCCCACCATCAGCCGCGCGGCGGTGACTTCAGCAACCACGTGCCGGAGATAATCGGCGCGCTTGAGCGCCTCGTCGCGCCGCGCCGCAAGTGCTGCGACGGCGCTTCGCGCTTCCACGAGCGCAGCTGCCGCCACGGCGACGTGCGCCGCCTCTGCCACGGCGTCACCGAAGACGTCGAGAATCGCGCGCTGCGATTCTTCGTCGAGCAGCGCCTGCGCCTCGTGCTGCCCGTGCACGTTCACGAGCAGCCGCCCGACCTCCGCCAGCACTCCGGCCGTGGCGGGCGATCCATTGATCCAGGCGCGTGCCCGCGCACCGGCGGCAGCCACCTCGCGCTTGAGCACCAGGGTGCCATCGTCGACCTCGATTCCGCGCTCATCGAGGGCGGATTCCAGTTCGGCGGAGCCCGCGATGTCGAACACGCCTTCGATGGTCGCCCGGTCCGCGCCCGTTCGCACCATGTCGCTGGAGGCACGCTCACCCACGAGCAACCCGAGCGCACCGACGATGATCGACTTGCCGGCTCCCGTCTCACCGGACAGCACGTTGAACCCCGGCGCGAGCGGCAGGTTCACGGATTCGATGATGGCGAAATTGCGAATGCGAAGTTCGATCAGCACGAGCGCGTCATGCGAGTCCTGGATCGTCTGTTACTCGTCCCGCTCCGCGAGGCCGCCCCACCCCAGCTTGTGTCGCAAGCGCCCGAAGAAACTCGAGCCCGGAAAGCGCGCGATCGTAACCCGGTTGGGCGAGCTGCGGATCGACAGTGCGTGTCCCGGTCGCAAACTCGTGCCAACCTGCCCGTCGACCGTCACCAGAACTTCCTCAGGGGCATCTTCCGGTTGCACGACGATCACCGCACTGGCAGGCAGGAGAATCGGGCGCACCGCGAGCGTGTGCGGAGAGATCGGCGTCAGCAGGATGGATTCGACGGTCGGGAAGACGATCGGACCGCCAGCCGAGAGCGAGTACGCGGTTGAGCCGGTCGGCGTGGAGATCACGATGCCGTCGGCGGCGAGCGCTCCGAGCTCCTCGTCATTCACGGACACACGAATGCGCAGCACGCGCGCGAACCCGCCCTTGTGGATGACGACGTCGTTCAACGCCACCAGCGGCGCGACGGCCGCGGCCCCATCCCCCTGCGGCGTGGCCTCGAGCATCATGCGCGCGTCGCTCTGGAACTGTCCCTTGGCGAAGCGCGGCAGGAGCTTGGCAAAGTCCTTCGCGCGGCAACTCGTGAGGAATCCGAGCCTCCCGAGGTTGACGCCCATGATCGGGACGTTCGTGCCGGCGAGAAAGCGTGCCGCCCTCAGCAGGGTGCCATCGCCACCCAGCGACACGAGCGCGTCGATTTCGTCGGGCCGGCCAAGCGGATTACCGCCTCCGGCCGCGTCCAGCAGCCCCGCTTCGACGAACATGGACAGTCCGAGCCGCGGTGCTTCGCGCGACAGCGTGGCGAGAATCTCGGCGAGTCCCGCGTACCCCTCGTGACCGATGACGCCAAGTCGCTTCTCCGGCGTCAACCCGCCACCGCCTCTGACTCGCGCAGCGTACGGACCTTTTCGGCAATTCCGGCGGCGTCGAGGCCGCACGCCGCCAGCTGGCGAGCACGCGACGCGGCGTAAATAACCCGGTCGGGAACGCCGTGCGCCACGACGCGCACGCTCGAATCCATGGCTTCCACCACGCTGGCCATGTACGCGCCAAACCCGTTCACGACGGTGCCCTCCTCGACCACGAGAATCTGCCTGTGGTTTGCGACGATCGCGCCGAGCGTCAGCTCGTCGTACGGCTTCAGGAAGCGGCAGTTCACTACTGTTATCGAGAGCCCCTCGGCCGCGAGTGCGTCCGCAGCCTCCATTGCGGGCAGAACCATGGTCCCCACCGCGAGCACCGCGAGCTCGCGGCCCTTGCGCATGACTTCCCAGGTCCGGTAAGGCACCGGGGTGATCTCGCGCATGTCTGGCGGAAGGTCCGGCGACGCATCGCGAGGATAGCGAATCGAGAACGGGCCGGCGGCATGATCTGCGGCCGTTCGGAGAAGCGCGAGCATCTCGTGCCCGTTCTTCGGCGCCGTGATGGTCATGTTCGGGACGGCCAGCAGGTATGCGATGTCGTAGAGCCCGGCATGCGTCTCACCGTCCTCGCCCACGAGGCCGGCCCGATCCATGCAAAGGATCACGGGCAGTCGCTGCACGGCGACGTCGTGGATGATGCTGTCGTACGCCCGCTGCAAAAACGTCGAATAGATCGCCACCACGGGCCGGATGCCGCGCGTTGCCATGCCCGCAGCCATCGTCACGGCATGCGCCTCGGCGATACCTACATCAAAGAACCGACCGGGGTGGTCCCTGGCCACGATGGACGTGCCGGTGCCGGTGGGCATTGCCGCGGTAATCACCGCTATTCGTTCATCCTCAGTCATCAGTGCCGCGAGCCCCTTGCCGAACACCGAGGTGTAATTCGCATTCGACGTCGTGGTCTTGAGCTGCTTGCCGGTTGCGGGGTCGTGCCCGGGCGGCAGCGCGTGCCACTTCTCAAGGTGTTCGCCCGCCGGAAATCCCTTTCCTTTTTGCGTGATGACATGAACGAGGCGCGGCCCTTTCATGTCACGGACGGCCTTGAAGGTGTCGTTCATCTGCGCGATATCGTGGCCGTCGATCGGACCGAAGTACCGGAACCCCAATTCCTCGAACAGGACGCCTGGCGTGAGAAATGTCTTTACGCTCTCCTCCCACTTCCGGAGGATCGTGGTGGCGTGCAGCATCCCCGGCGCATGCGAGGCGAGATCGCCGACTTTGCTGCGAATGCGGTTGTAGATCGGGTTGCGCTGCACGGACGTGAGGTACTTGTGCATCGCGCCGACATTGGGTGCGATGGACATTTCATTGTCATTGAGCACGACCACGAAATCGCGCGCCGACGCGCCCGCATTGTTCAGCCCTTCGTAGGCGAGGCCGCTGCCGAGCGCGCCGTCGCCGATCACGGCGACGACCTTGAAATGCTCGCCGCGCAGATCCCGTCCGACCGCGATGCCATATGCGGCTGATATGCTCGTGGCGGCGTGGCCGGCGCCGAACACATCGTACTCGCTTTCACTGCGCTTGAGGAACCCGGAAAGGCCGTCCTCCTGTCGCAGGGTCTTCATCTGTTCAGCGCGCCCTGTGAGCAGCTTGTGCGGGTAGCCCTGATGCCCGACGTCCCATACGAGCTGGTCGCGCGGCGTGTCGAATGCGTAGTGCAGGGCGATGGTCAGTTCGACGACCCCCAGGCCCGCCCCTATGTGTCCCCCGGTGACCGAGCACGTTTCGATGAGATACGCACGCATCTCGGCGGCGAGCGTGCGCAGCTGGTCGAGCGAAAGGGACCGAAGATCCGCGGGTGAATGGATGGCGGAGAGGATCATGCGCTCCAAGTTATCGCCCGCCATGCGGCCCGCTCCCTTTGCGGGGTTCACGACTGCCGCGCCACGACGAAGCGGGCGAGCTGTTCGAGGGGAGGCGAAGCGATTCCAGCCACCCGCAACGCACGGCATGCATCCTCGCTCAGGGCCGCGGCGCGGGCCCGCGCGCCACTGAGGCCCAGCAGGGCCGGATACGTGCTCTTCCGGAGTGCGGCATCGCGTCCGGCCGTCTTGCCAAGCTGGTCCGTGGTTGAGGTCACGTCGAGCACATCATCGGCTATCTGGAATGCAAGCCCCACCGCGTCACCGTAGCGGGCGAAGCCTTCCCGGACGTCGCCTCTGGCGCTCGCGGCCAGGGCGCCGATCCGCACCGCTGCGCCGATCAGCGCGCCGGTCTTGAGACGATGCACGCGCTCCAGCTGATCGAGCGACAGCACCGTTCCCTCGGCCTCGAGGTCGAGGAGCTGGCCTCCGATCATGCCGCCCGCGCCGGCCGCCCGCATCAAAGTCCGGACGATCGTCCCGGTCGCCAACCAGTCCAGCCCGAGCGAACGTGCAGCGTCGGCCGCCGCGCGCGCGGCAAGCGGCACCATTGCGAGCCCTGCTGCGGTTGCCGCAGGCACCCCGTAAGCGCGGTGCACGGCGGGCTGACCCCGGCGCACGGCGTCATCGTCCATGCATGGCAGGTCGTCATGAACCAGCGAGTAGGCATGCACGACCTCCACCGCAGCTGCCAGCGCACCGGCGTCTCCGGCGCCGCCGGCCGCGCGATACGTGGCGAGCAGGAGAATGGCCCGCAATCGCTTCCCTTCTCCCAGCATCGAGTAGCGCACCGCACTGGCCACGGCGCCTTCCAGCGGACCGAGGTATCGCACGGCGAACGATTCCAGCGCGGCGTCCACCACGGCGCGCTCGGCGGCGAACTCGGACTGCGCTTCGTCAACCGCGATCATCGGTAACCTCGAAGATGCCTTCCGATTTCTCCACGAGTTGTCTCACGCGCCCTTCGGCCTTGGCCAGCTCGGCGCTGGCGTCCTTCAGCCTGGCAATGCCCTCCTCGAACAGGGCCAGTGCTTTCTCCAGGGAGAGATCGTCACGGTCCAGCGCGGTCGCGATGGCTTCGAGTCTGGTCAGATTCTCCTCGAACGTCATCGACGGCGCCGACTGGATGAGGCGGCCGGCCGTCGCAGCTCGATTGCCTGTGCCGCGGCCCGCACCCGCCCGTCGCGCATCTCGAGGGCGAAGGGCATGCCCGGCGCGAAGTGAGTTGCGCTGGGAAGTGCGCCTCCCGACTCGCTCAGGGCCACCGCATAGCCGCGGGCAAGCGTGGCCAGCGGGCTCAACGCTTCAAGGCGGGCCACGACCTCCTGCAGGGCCGCGCGGCGCCGCTCGGCGGAGCGCCGGGAGCGCACCGAGAGATCGCGCGCCTGCTGGCGGAGTTCGCGGCCGGCGTCCCGCAGGCGAAGCGTCGTGGCGGACCGGATGCTGGCATCCAGTGCGCGCATGCCCTCGATCACTTCGCGCAAGACCGGCACGGCGGCCTCGGCAGCGGCGCTGGGCGTTGCCGCGCGCACGTCGGCCACCAGATCGGCAATTGTGACGTCAACTTCGTGGCCAACGGCCGAAATCGTGGGCATGGGGCACGCGGCGATGGCGCGCGCCACCCGCTCATCATTGAACGCCCAGAGGTTCTCCCGGGAGCCGCCACCGCGTCCCACAATCACCACATCGGCACCGTTCCAGCGAGCCACCATCCGCAACGCGGCCACGAGGGATTCCGGTGCCGAGTCGCCCTGCACCGCAGCAGGCACGATGACGATCTCCACCCCCGGGTTCCGCCGCTGGATCACAGACACGATGTCGTGCAGTGCGGCGCCGTCGGCGCTGGTGATCACGGCAACGCACCGCGGAAAACGGCGGAGCGCACGCTTGCGGCGGTGGTCGAGCAGGCCGTCGCGCTCGAGCGACGCGCGAATCAGCTCGAATCGCTTGCGCCAGAGCCCCTCGCCCTCCGCCTCCAGTCTGTTCACGACGAACTGCATCTGGCCGCGCGCGGCGTAAACCGAAAGCTGGCCTCGCGCGATCACCTGCATGCCCTCGTCCGGGGCCGCCGGAATGCGGGCGCGGTCGCGGGACCACACCACGCATGACAGCTGCGCGCCCCGGTCTCGAAGTGAGAAGTACCAGTGTCCGTTTCCGTGGGCCTTGAACCCGCTGACCTCGCCCTGCACCCAGACCGGGGGGAACGCGCCTTCGAGAATCTCCTTGGCGACCGTGTTGAGGGCCGAGATGGAGAGCGCCGTGTCAGGTGCAGCGCCGGGCGCGGCCGTGCCCGTCACGCCACCCGCTCCGCGGCGCGCACGGTATTGCTGAGCAGCATCGCAATGGTCATGGGCCCGACCCCCCCGGGCACCGGCGTGATCTTCGACGCCACTTCGCGGACGCTCGCGAAATGAACGTCGCCCAGCAGGCGAGCGCCGCTCTTGGCGGTCGGATCCAGGACGCGGTTGATGCCGACATCGATCACGACGGCGCCCGGCTTCACCATGTCGCCCGTGATAATCTCCGCGCGTCCCGCTGCCGCGATGAGGATGTCGGCCCGCCGCGTGTGCCAGGCGAGATCGGTAGTGCGCGAATGGCACACGGTCACCGTGGCATCTGCGCCCTCACCCGCCTGCATGAGCAAAGACGCCATCGGCTTGCCAACCAGAATGCTCCTCCCGATGATCACGCATTCCTTGCCCCGCGTGTCGACGCCGTATTCGCGCAAGAGCGCCTGCACGCCCAGCGGCGTACAGGGCGCGAAGGCCTCGGAGTCGCCAATGAGCACCTTGCCGACGTTCATCGGGTGCACGCCATCGACGTCCTTCTCCGGACTGATGTGGCGAATGACACTCTGCGCATTGATCGCGGGGGGGAGCGGCATCTGCACGAGAATCCCGTGCACGCGATGGTCGGCGTTGAGCGCGTGGATGCGCGAGAGCAGCTCTGCCTCGGTGGTGGAGGCCGGAAGCCGAATGGTCTCGCCGCGCATCCCCGCGGCGACGCACGCCCGCTCCTTTGACCGAACGTACACGGCACTCGCGGCATCATCGCCTACGAGCAGGACGGACAGGCCCGGGCGAACGCCCCGCGCGAGCAGCGCCTCCGTGCTGAGTGCCACCGCGGTGCGAATCTTCAGCGCCACCGCCGCGCCGTCGATCAGCTCAGCGGGCAATGTCCATCGCTCGCTTCTCCCGGATTGCGACGACCTTGATCTGCCCGGGGTATTGGAGTTCCGTCTCCACGCGGCGCGCAATCTCCTCCGTGAGCGACTGCATGCGTGCATCGTCCACGTCATCCGGATTCACGATCACCCGGATCTCGCGTCCGGCCTGGATGGCGAACACCCGGTCGACGCCACGGTAGCTCGAGGCGATCTTCTCGAGCCCTTCGAGGCGCTTCACGTAAGTCTCGAAGGCTTCGCGGCGCGCCCCCGGGCGGGAACCACTGATAGCGTCGGCCGCCTGGACGAGCACGCTGATCTCGCTTTCGTGCGGCACGTCGTCGTGATGCGCCGCAATGCAGTTCACCACGAGCGGGTGCTCGCCGTACTTGGTCGCGATTTCCACTCCGAGCTGCACATGGGTCCCCTCATGCTCGTGCGTGAGGACCTTGCCCATGTCGTGGAGCAGCGCGCCGCGCCGTGCCATGACGGCATCGAGCCCCAGTTCCTCGGCCATGATGCCGGCAAGCCAGGCGACTTCCTTGGAGTGAAGCAGGATGTTCTGTCCGTAACTCGTGCGCCACTTCATCCGTCCCACCAGCCGGATGATCTCCGCATGCAGCCCGTGCACGTTCACCTCGTAGGCTGCCTGTTCGCCAGTCTCGAGAATGCCGGCATCCACTTCCTTGCGGGCCTTCTCCACGACCTCCTCGATGCGCCCTGGGTGGATGCGACCGTCGGCGACCAGTTTTTCGAGCGCAAGCCGCGCCACCTCGCGCCGGACAGGATCGAAGCAGGAGACGACGACAGTGTCGGGCGTGTCGTCGATGATCACGTCCACGCCCGTCGCCAACTCGAACGCACGGATGTTGCGTCCCTCGCGGCCGATGATCCGGCCCTTCATGTCGTCCTTGGGCAGGGCTACGGCGCTCACGGTTATTTCGGCCGTATGATCGGCAGCGATGCGCTGGACGGCGAGCGCGACGATCTTTTTGGCCTCGCGGTCGGCGTTGCGTCTTGCCGTGTCGCGAATCTCGCGCAGCCGGTTGGCTGCATCGGCGTGCGCCTCCTCCTCCATCCGGCGCATGAGCTCCGCCTTCGCCTCCTGGGCCGACAATCCGGCGAGTTGCTCCAGACGCCGGCGTTCCTCGGATACCAGCTTGTCCAGCTCCTGTTGGCGCTCCTCGACCGTTTTTTCCTTGCGTCCGAGGTCACTCGCGCGGCGGCCGAGCTCCTTGTCCCGCGACTCGATCACCTCGAACTTGCGGTCGAGGATGACCTCGCGCTCCAGAACGCGCTTCTCCTCGCGCTCGATTTCCTCGCGACGCCGGCGGGCCTCCGACTCCCACTCTTC
>DASZZO010000198.1:0-3231 GCA_035544915.1 Gemmatimonadaceae bacterium
AGCTGAGCGAGCAGGGCCGGGTAGATCGCGCTCTGGCCGATTGCGGCCTTCAGCGAGCTTCCCTCCCGCACGCGCGTGCGAATCCCCATCGCGTCATCGCGTGCAACCGGATCGCCGATGGACTCCACGGTGTCGTCAAGCGCGGTGAGCAGCGGCGCTCCGCCGCCCAGGAGCACGCCGACGAGTCGCGAGAAACGCGCGGCAAGCGCATAGCTCCGCAGCGTGCGTACCAGAGGAACGGCCAGCATGAGCTTCGCGAGGGCGCGGCGCCCCTCCACCGTGTTGCGCGACCACGCCACGAGCCCGGCGACCATCAGCGGCGCGATGAGCAGGGCAGGCCAGTAGCGGTGCAGCGCCGTAGACACGGACAGGAGGAACTGGGTCGAGGCGGGCAGCCTGGCACCGCTTCCCGCGAGCAATCCGACGAATCGCGGCAGGACGAAGAACAGCAGTACCGTGACCGCGACCGTGCCTGCGCACGCCAGCAGCAGCGGATAGATGGACGCCGAGAGCACCCGGCCCCGCAACTGCTCCTCGCGTTCGAGCGTCTCGGCAAGGCGCGCGAATGCGCTGTCCACGTCACCGCTCTTCTCCCCTGCGCGGACGAGGCCGATGTACAGCGGCGAGAACAGCTGCGGATACGCGCCGAGCGCAGCCGACAGTGTCTCTCCCCGCTCGACGCGCAGCCGCACCTCGTTGAGCGCGGAGCGCACATTCCCAGTGGCAACACCCGAGGCCGCGTTGAGCGCCTGTGCGAGCGGCATTCCGACCGGAAGCAACGCGGCCATCGCGCGGGTCACTTCCAGCACCTCACGCCTCCGCCCGAACTTGAAGAAGCCTCCGCCGGCGGTCGTGGCATCGTCCGATTCCGCCACCTCCAGCACGAGGAGGCCGCGATCCTCTAGTGTACGCGACAACGCCCCTGGGCTAGCCGCGTGCTCCTGGCCGCGCAGCCGCTCGCCCGAGCCGCTGACGGCCTGGTACGCGTAGGTTGGCATGGAGTCTCTCGCCGCTCCTGCCTACTTCCAGCTCACGATATCGGCGTCTTCACCCTCGCCACCCGGCTTGCCATCCGCTCCGTACGACACCAGGTCGTACCCCTGAGGGTTCTGCTGGCCGGGGAACTGGTAGACGTATGCCCGGCCCCATGGATCGAGGGGCACCGGCTTCCGCAGATAGGGAGCGCGCCAGTTGGTCGGCGGATCGAGCGTCGGCTTTTCCCAGAGGGCAGCGAGTCCCTGCTGCGTCGTCGGGTAGCTGCCATTGTCGAGTCGGTAGGCATCGAGAGCGGCGCCAAGCATCTCGATCTGAGACTTCGCAGTGGCCGTTTTGGCCGCGCCCACGTGCTGAAAGACGTTCGGTGCCACGAGCGTGGCCAGAATGGCGATCACGACGATCACCACGAGAATCTCGATGAGCGTGAAGGCGGGGCGGAGAGCCTTTCTCGCCTGAGAATCGCTGCCGCGCGCGCTGCGGAATGCCATTTGTCTGCCCCGAAGTGATTGTGGGGACCGGCTCTTGAGATTCGACACGGACCGGGCACGTATAGTTCACGCGTAACCGGGCTGCATCAGGACATGTATCAATTGATGCTGACTGGCAGCCGGGCGACGCCGTTTGCGGGCCCGACGTTAATACCCCTTCAAATTGCCTTCAGACGGCTCCCCTCGCCATTGAGACCGCTCGCCGGCTGTGCCTGACATGAGCGAGTCGACCGTCGCTATCTTTCCCGTGCGCCGCGTGCCTGGCGACTCCCCGGATGCCCCAGCGAATGGCTGACGACTTCATTACCAGCGCGGTCAGCGGCGGTGTGACGACAATCACACTGAACCGCCCGGAGGTGCTCAACAGCTTCAACCGGGCGATGGCACGTCAACTGCAGGATGCCCTCACTGGTGCCGCAAACGACCCCGCGGTTCGGGCGGTGCTGCTCGCGGGTGCTGGCCGCGCCTTCTGCGCTGGCCAGGACCTTTCCGAGGCGCTCCCGAAGGACGGCATGCTTCCCGATCTCGGGAACTTCGTACGCGACACTTGGAATCCGATCGTTCGGGCCATTCGCAGGCTGGAAAAGCCGGTCGTGTGCGCCGTCAACGGCGTGGCGGCGGGCGCGGGGGCTAACCTGGCGTTCGCGTGCGACCTGGTCTTCGCTGCGTCCGACGCGACCTTCGTGCAGTCGTTCGCCCGGATTGGCGTCATTCCCGACAGCGGCGGCACGTTCATCCTCCCACGGATTGTCGGGCTTCAGCGCGCGGCCGCGCTCACCATGCTCGCAGAAAAGATCACCGCGGGTAAGGCGCTCGACTGGGGACTGGCATACGAGGTCTGCGAGCCCGCGGAGCTCTTCGACAGGGCGCTCGCAACCGCAAAGTATCTCGCCACGCAGCCCACACGCGCGCTCGGCCTCATCAAACGGGGATTCAACCGTTCACTCGGCGTGGACCTGGACGCGCAGCTCGAGTTCGAGGAGGAGCTTCAGCGCGAGGCTGGCAGGACGGCGGACTACGCCGAGGGCGTGAAGGCGTTTCTCGAGAAGCGCAAACCTGACTTCACCGGACAGTGACCGCCGCCATTCCGCTGGGCGCCGAGACCATCGTCGGAGTCCTTGGGTCCGGTGCCATGGGTGCGGGCATCGCCCAGGTCGCCGCGCTGCGCGGACACGCCGTTGTGCTCGCCGACGTGGCGCCCGATGCGGTGAGGCGGGCGCGCGAGGCGCATGTTCATTCGCTGGCGCGGGAGGTCGAGAAGGCACGCCTTACGCGTGACGCCGCGGACGCGGCGCTTGGCCGCATCATCTACGTGCCCGGCATGGGCGATGCGGAGCTTGCCCGTTTCGCCCCGTGCGGTCTGGTGATAGAGGCGATCGTCGAGGATCTCAGGGCGAAACAGGCGCTGTTTCGCGCGGTCGGGAACGTCGTGCACGAAGACGCGGTCCTGGCTACGAACACGTCGTCGCTGCTGGTTGCCGCGGTGGGGGCGACATGTGCGCGGCGTGAGCGCGTGCTAGGCATCCACTTTTTCAATCCCGTGCCGGTGATGCCACTGGTCGAGGTTATTCCGGCTCTCACGACGGACGCCGCGGTGGCAGATTCCGCGTGCGCGCTTGCGGAATCGTGGAACAAGATACCGGTTCGTGCGTCGGACACTCCGGGGTTCATCGTGAATCGCGTCGCGAGGCCGTTCTACGGTGAGTCGCTGCGGATTTTCGAGGAGGGGATCGCCGACTGCGCCACG
>DASZZO010000199.1:0-1743 GCA_035544915.1 Gemmatimonadaceae bacterium
CTGGCGCTCGACGTGAAACTCGACCGGCTCGTCGCCGTGAAGGTGCTCCCCGAGCGCCTGGCCGCCTCGCCCGAGGTGCGCGAGCGCTTTCTGCGCGAGGCCCGGATGGCGGCCAAGTTGTCGCATCCGAATATCGTGCCCATCTATCGCGCCGATGAACTTGCCGGCGTGGCCTTCTTCGTCATGGGATACGTCGATGGACCCTCGCTCGCCGACCGGCTGGCCCAACGCGGCGCACTCTCCGCCCTGGAGGCGGCGCCGCTACTCCGCGACGTCGCCCGCGCACTCGGCTACGCCCACGCCCGCGGCGTGGTGCATCGCGACGTGAAGCCCGAGAACATCCTCATCGAGCCCGACCCCGAGCGCGCGCTCGTCACTGATTTCGGCATAGCGCGCCTCGCCGAAACGTCGCCGCTCACCGGTACCGGCCAGGTGCTCGGGACCGTGCACTACATGAGCCCGGAGCAGGCGAACGGCGAGAAGCTCGACGGGCGCAGCGACCTCTACTCACTCGGCGTGGTCGCGTTTCGCGCCCTCACGGGCCGCTTTCCGTTTGACAACGAGAGCGCGATCGCGGTGCTCGTGGCGCACGCCTCGAAGGCGCCGCCCCGGGTGAGGGACATCAATCCGGATGTCCCCGAGGCCATGGCCAGTGTGATCGACCGATGTCTCGCCAAGGATCCATCGGCCCGATATCAGACCGGCGACGAGCTGGCCAGCGCGATTGATCAGGCGGCGGCGGGGATCGCGAGCGATCCCGCGGCGGCAACTGCTCCGGGGCCAGTCATCTCCGAGCGCGAGGCACAGGCGCTCTGGACGCGGGCGGCGCAGCTCCAGGCGGAAACGGGGGTGCAGCCATCCGCGCGAACCCGCGCGGCGCAGCTTCCGCCGCTTCCGGTGAATGACCGCCGGTCACTGACGTCCGGCTACCGGTTGCATACAGTAATCGAGGCGGCCGAAGAGGCGGGCATTCCGCAACGCTACGTAGCGCGCGCCGCCGAGGAGCAAGGACTGGCACCGGCGAGAGTGGACGAGGGAGAGGGTGCGGCGCTCAGCGAGGCCGGCAGCCCGACGTCGCGCAAATTTCTCGGACTGCCTATCGGGGTCGGGCGGACGATCGATCTCGACCGGAAACTCTCCGAGGACGAATGGGACCGGCTTGTGGTGGATCTGCGCGAGACGTTCGATGCGCGCGGCATCGTGGCACAGGAAGGCTCGTTTCGCCAATGGACCAACGGCAACCTTCAAGTCCTGGTCGAGCCGACCGCGCACGGACACCGGGTTCGCTTCCGCACCGTCAAGGCCGACGCGCGAGCGTGGATGATGGGCGGACTTGTGACAATCGGCATCGCGGCGGTTACCACAATCGCGGCGCTGTTCGGCGCGCCGAATCACGACTACCTGACGTTGACCATGGAGATAGGACTCATCGGTGCCGGTCAGCTCGCGATCGGTGCGATCCGGCTGCCGGGCTGGGCTCGGCTCCGCCGAAAGCAGATGGCGGAGATCTCCGGACGACTCACACCCGGGGGAAAGGCGCTGCCGTCGCGCGATTCGCGTAAGTAAGCTGTGCCTTACTGCACCACCAGCACGGGGCTCGTGCGCCTGATCGTGGTTCCGTCGCCCAGCTGACCGTTGCCGTTATTGCCCCAGCAGTAGGTAGCGCCCGTGCTCGTTAGCCCGCAGGAGTGGTTGATGCCTGCGCTCACCTGCGTGAAACTGAGCCCGCCTGCAACGAGCACA
>DASZZO010000200.1:0-3196 GCA_035544915.1 Gemmatimonadaceae bacterium
GGTTCGGGTTCACCGGCTCCGATTCTGCGCGGGCGATCGCCAAACAGATCGGTTCGCTTCTCGCGCGGATCAACGCCGGCGGGGTCGGCGCAAATGGCGGGGGCGCAGACATCGGGCCGATGATGGCGCTCGGCGTGCCGGGCGCGTCGCTGGAAGTCGACGGCACGCGATACTTCTGGTTTCATCACACGGAAGCGGACACCATGGACAAGCTCGATCCCATGGAGATGCAGAAGTGCGTGGCGGTGGTGGCTGTGCTCGCGTTCGTCGTGGCCGACATGCCCGACCGGTTGCCGCGAGCGGCAAAGTGAATCCCGCCGCGCGCGCTGCGTCGGGCCGGCGCCCGGCACGCGGCGCGCGCGGAGCCGCCGCCGGTATTGTTCTCCTGTTCGGTTCCGGTGGGGCGCCGGCGGCGATAGACGTCATCGTTCACGAGGGGACCTCGATGTCCGTGGCTGCCTCACGCGACGGACGCCAGCTCGCCATCGATCTTCAGGGCAGCATCTGGACTCTCGGCGCATCTGGCGGAGCGGCCAAACGCATTACCGACGTGTTCAACGACGCGCGCCAGCCGAGCTGGTCGCCGGACGGAAAATGGATCGCGTTCCAGGGTTTCCGCGATGGCGTCTACCATGTCTGGGTCGTCTCGCCCGATGGCTCCGGCCAGCACGCGCTCACCAGCGGACCGAATGATGACCGCGAGCCCGTATGGTCGCATGATGGCACCCGGGTCGCCTTCTCCTCAGATCGCGGTGACGCCGCCAACTACAACGTCTGGGTACTCCATACGACGACCGGCGAGCTTACCCAGGTCACGAAGGATCCGGCCGACGATTTCATGCCCAGCTGGTCGAGCGATGATTCGGAGATCGCGTTCATCTCGACGCGCGGCGCTGAGCAGAGTGTATGGGCTGTGACGCTCGCGAGCGGCGCCGAGCGCAAACTCACGAGTGGGGTGCGTGCGGATGCGCCGTCGTGGGGACCGGGCGGCGATTTGATCTACCACGTCACCGGGGCGATGTCGAGCCGCTACGAACTGGCCGATAAGCCGGTCACCGCGAGGCCGCCCATCGACAAGCCCGTTGCCGCAGAACCCCTCACCGGCGCGGAGAACGTCTTTGCGTTCCGCGCGGCCTGGACGTCGCCGACCGAGTTCGTCTACGTCTCCGATGGCAAGATCCGGAAACGCTCGCTCGCGGCGGCAACCGCGCAGACAATAGAGTTCTCCGCCACCCTGCAGGTCAATCCCGCGCGATACACCAGCCGTAAACGGGATTTTGACTCACGCGCTCCGCGCCGCGTGCTCGGCATTGTGCGGCCGGTCATTTCCCCCGATGGTGAGCGCGTCGCGTTCGCGGCTCTCGGCGACGTCTATGTGATGACTATCGGCGGCAAGCCGGAGAACCTGACCAGGAGCAGCTATTTCGACACTGAACCGGCCTGGTCGCCCGACGGATCGCAGCTCGCCTACTCGTCGGACCGTGCCGGGGCGCGGCTCGACATCTGGGTGCGCGACATGAAGACGGGCGCCGAGCGCCGCCTCACGAAGTTGCCAACCGCGGCGATGGGCGCCGCATGGTCGCCCGACGGCAAGCATATAGCGTTCCTCGACGTCGACGGCATCTGGCGACGCGCAGCGGTGTCGGTGGTGGATGTCGCCACTGGACATGTGACGCGCATACACGAGTCATTGTTCGGGCCCGGCATGCCGACCTGGTCGAGCGACGGCCGCCGCGTCGCGATCGCGATGTTGCGCCCCTACTCCGCACGCTTCCGCGAGGGCACGAATCAAGTGCTCACGATGTCATCGACCCCCTCGACGCCTTCGACTCCTTCAACTCCTTCAACGCCTTCGAGCCCGTCGACTCCCAACTCCCAACCCGCGACTCCCGTCCCCCAACTCTCAACCCTCACCTCTCAACTCTCGACTGACGTCTGGTTCTCTCCCGTAGCAAATCTCTCAATTGACTCGCGTGTTGGCGCCGGCCCCGCCTGGTCGCCCGATGGGACGAAGATGGCCGTGATCTACGAGGGAGTGCTCGCGGTAGTTCCTGTGTCGGCATCGGGCGCTCCGCTCGGCCCACCTCGCAGGATCACAACCGAAATGGCGCACGCGCCAAGCTGGACCGCGGACTCGAAACGCATTCTCTACCAGTCAATGGACAAGCTGCGACTGGTTGACCTGGAATCGGGCGCGACTCGGGATGTGCCAATGGACCTCACGTATTCGCCCGGCGTGCCGACCGAACGATTCGTAATTCACGCGGGCCGCCTGGTGGACGGGAAGAGTGATCACGCGCGAACCGACGTGGACATCGTCGTCCAGGGCAATCGCATTCGCAGTGTCGAGCCGCACCGTGCGGAGCGCCACGCAGGCACCCGCGTGGTAGACGCTGCGGGTCTCACCGTTATGCCTGGCCTCATCGAGTTCCATTCGCACCTGCAGCCCGATCTTGGGGAGTCGGCCCTTCGCGCGTGGCTCGCCTGGGGCATCACCACGGTGCGCTCTCCGGGCGGCACTCCGTATGAAGCAACGGAAGATCGCGAGATGAGCGAGGCGGCCGTGCGAGCCGCGCCTCGCGTCTACTCCACCGGCTATCTGATGGAGTGGCAGCGTACCTACTATAAGATGGCCGTCGCCGTCTCGAGTACCGCGCACCTGGAGATGGAGCTCCAGCGGGCGAAGATCCTCCAGCACGATCTCATCAAGAGCTACGTGCGGATGCCGGACCTCCAGCAGCGGCGGATCGTCGAGTTCGCACACAGCATCGGCGTGCCGGCCGCATCGCACGAAGTGTTTCCCGCCGCGTTCAGCGGCATTGATGGCACCGAGCATACAGTGGGCACGAGCCGGCGCGGCTACTCGCCCAAGATCGCCACCCTCCTGAAGAGCTATGAGGACGTCACGGAGATCTTCGCGAAATCCGGCATGACGCTCACCCCCACGCTCGCGCTGACCGGCGTGACGACGCGACAGATGCTCCTGAATGATCCTGCCTTGAAGACCGATGCCCGCTTCACGCTCTATCCTGACTGGCTGAGTGCGCAGAGCACGAGCACCACGCTTCCCACCTTCGGAGGCGGAGGCGGGCGTGGCGCAACGGTGTGGGCCGGTCCCGGCGCACCGGGCGACGAGATGATGATGAGCATATGGAAGACGGGCGCCCATCTCCTCGCCGGCACCGATACACCCAAC
>DASZZO010000201.1:0-38979 GCA_035544915.1 Gemmatimonadaceae bacterium
AAGCACCACCAGCGCGATCGCGACTGTGACTACCGTGGCAGGAACGTCGGCATCGCGCTGCATTGCCGCCGCTCCCGCCTGCAGGGCACCGAAGAACACCGCGGTGACAACCACCCACCGCATGTCGAGCCGCGCCAGCAACGCGACCGCAATGGCCGTGTAACCGTACCCCGGTGAGATTCCTTCGTACAACGCCCAGGTCAGTCCACCGACTTCGGCCGCTCCCGCGAGCCCGGCCAGGGCGCCGCTCGCGAGGAACACCCTGAAGATCGTCCGCTCAACGTCGATGCCTCCGGCGCTCGCCGCGGCTCTGGGGCTTGCTCCAACCGAACGCACGCGGAAACCAATGGCCATTGACGTCAGGATCCACCAGAGAAATGCCGCGAGCGCCAATGCGAGCGGAAAGCCAAGATGCAATCGCTGGCCCGGAAAGAGCAGGGGCCATCGCCCGGCCGGCGTGAAACTCTCGGTCTGCGGGTACGTTCTGGTGTGCTCTTGAAGGGGGCCGCGCACCAGCCATGCCACGACGTAGAGCGCGACAAAGTTCAGCATCAGGGTACTGATCACCTCGAGCACCCCGAACCGGCGCCGCAGCTCAGCCGCAATCCCCGCCCAGGCGCAGCCCGCGAGCATTCCCGCGAGCACCATGCCGAGCAATACCACAATGCGCGGGGAGAAGCTGCCAGCAAGCGCCACGGACGCAGCCGCTGCGGCCCCCATCAGGAACTGTCCGTCCGCACCGATGTTGAGCAACCCTGCGCGAAAGGAGAGTGATACCGCGAGCCCAAGAAACAGCAGCGGTGTCGCGCGAACGAGCGTGACAGAGAAGAACGTGAACGACGACCCGAACGCGCCGGTCCAGAATGCCGCCAGTGCATGCCCCAGGTCGATGGACCCCACTATGCGGCTCCGACCATCGCACGTGCGACAGCGGCCGGCTCCTTGCGCACCTCGCCTGTGTGGCCGGCAAAGCACACATACACGCGATCTGCCAGTCTAAGAACCTCGTCGAGATCGCTCGAATGGAATACGACCGCCGCACCCCTCGTGCGAGCCGCGTTCGTGATGTCACGCAATACCCGTTCAGTTGCGCGGATATCGAGGCCGCGGGTGGGATTCTCGACGACAAGTGCCCGTCCGGCGGAGAACAACTCGCGTGCGATCACGAACTTCTGCTGATTTCCGCCAGACAACTCGCTCGCCAGCGCCTCAGGCCCGGTCGCATGAATCTCGAAAGACTGAAGCAATCGCGCGACACGCTGTGCCATTGCGTGCCACCGCATCCGGCCGCGCGCAGACCCGAGACCCGCGAGCGCGGCGTTTTCCACCAGGGTGAACTCCGGAATGAGCGCGTCGCGTAGTCGATCTTCCGGGACAAAGCCCACGACCTCCGGTCGCGTGACACGCCCGGAGGTCGCCGTGAGTCGCCCTGCGAGTACGCGCAGCAGTTGGTGCTGTCCGGATCCTTCCACTCCAACGACGCCGACGATCTCGCCGGCGTGCGCCTCAAGCGTCGCGCCACGCAGGCGGGTGACCCCGGCCTCATCGACCACGGACACATCGTCCAGGCGTAGGACTGCCGCACCGCCGGAAGGCATACTCGGCGGAAGCTGATCGCGACTTGCTCTCGCGGGCTCACCCAAGAGCGCGCGCACGATTGCTTCTTCTGTGAAGTCCAACCGACGCCCGGAGAGGACGGTTTTTCCGCGTCGAAGTACGGTGACGTCGTCGGCGATCTCGAGAGCTTCCCGAAGCTTGTGCGTCACCAGCACCACGGTGCCACCGCGATCAACAAACTCGCGCAACCAGCGATAGATCTCGGACGCTTCGGCGGGAGCCAGAACTGCCGTTGGCTCGTCAAGCACCAACAAACGCGCCTTGTGCGCAAGCGCCTTCACGAGCTCCACACGCTGTTGTGCGCCCACCGGCAATTCCGCGATGCGCGCAGATGGATCGAGCAGAAGTCCGGTCTCTTCTCCTGTTTGCCGCACGTGCGCGGCGGCAGCGCGAGGATCGAGTCCGGACAGCCTCCCCGCGGAAGACACATTCCCGAGCGCAACGTTCTCGGCAACGGTCATTGCCCGGACCAGCAGGAAATGCTGGTGAACCATGCCAATTCCCGCTGTGATCGCATCGGCGCTCGATCGAAAATGACGCTCTGCGCCGTCGACCACGACGACACCGGCGTCCGGGCGCAACATCCCGAATACGATGCGCATCAGCGTCGTCTTGCCAGCTCCATTCTCACCGAGGAGGGCGTGCAACGTTCTCCCGCGAACGGCGAACACCGCACTGTCGAGTGCGACCGTCCCTCCGAACTGTTTCGTGATACCGCGCAGCGATAGTGCGAGCGGCCTCGGCGTGACGTGTTCGCTCACAGTCCGGTCGGCGCCGCCACGAACGACCACGGCACACCGAACTCCGTCGCCACATGCGCGGCAAGCGCTCGCACGCCGAGTGTCTCCGTTGCGTAGTGTCCGGCGTAGATGATCACGAGTGCCTTGTCCTCGGCATCTACCGCCGTCCAGTGGGATCCTTCGCCGGTTATCAGGGTGTCGACCCCGATCTGCATGGCCTCACGAATGGTATCCGCACTGGCGCCAGCGCCCGAACAGATTGCCCAATGCCGCGTTCTGCGCTCAGGCGCCAGCAGGCTGGCGATTGCATCGCCCGCAAGAGAACGGGAGAATACACGGACCCGGTTGAGCAGCTCCACGGTGGCGACGTCGCATTCACCGCGCACACCACAGTTGACGGTCTCGTAGCGCGCGAATCCTGCCAGCGGCACAAGTCCCAGTTCGGCGGCCAATAGCACTGAATTCCCAAAGGTCGCGTGGACATCGAGCGGCAAGTGGGCCGAATAGAGCGCTACGTCGTGATCGATCAACAGCCGAACACGCGAGTAGAAGGATCCCGTGAGCGGCTGAAGGCCGCCCCAGAAAAGGCCGTGATGAACGAGGAGAAGGTTTGCGCCGACGTCGATTGCCGTCCGGATGACACGTGTAGACACATCTACCGCTGCCGCGACTTTCTTGACCGGGCCACGGTGATCCACTTGCAGGCCGTTGAGCGCGGGCGGGTAGTCCGGCGTGTCGAGGGTGCGTAGCAGCTCGTCAAGGTGCGTCGTGACAGCTGCAAGCGCGACGCCTTTCATTTTGTCGTCACCACCCCCGGCGAGGTGTACCGTCCGGCGAGCATCAGCGCCCGCACGGAGTCCACTGCGTGCGCGGTTGCGCCGGGAATTCGTGATGCGAGCGCAGGATTCACCACCCAACGCACCACATCGGTTCGCATGTCCAGCCGTACGATGCGTGGCTTGAATCGCCCTTCTCTTACTTCGCGAGCGACGAGCAAGAACGCGTGCGGCAGATCTATCACGACGCTGCCGAGTGTAACCTCGGGAGCCAGCGTGTTCTGGTCGGAGTTCGAGCCGATGATACTTACGCCCATCGACTCACGGGCGGCCTGGAACACGCCAAGTCCCGCAGCGTCCGCATCCTGAAATATGATGTCGACGCCACGTCCGATCTGCGCTAACGCCTGCTCCTTGCCTGCCCCGGCGTCATCCCATGTGCCCAGATAGGAAGTCAGGACCTTCACCTTCGGATTGACGAACATCGCGCCTGCAGAGAACGCCGAGAACGCTGATTTGACCGGAGGGAGCTCCGTACCACCGATACAACCGATGATTCCCGACTTGCTCACGGCAGCCGAAACCATGCCTGCAAGGTATGACGGCTCGTCGAAGGCAAAACTCAGCGCCGCCACGTTCGCGCCGACTTGGCTGCCACCCGTCGTGAGATAGATCGTTTTCGGAAACTCCGGCCCTATCCGCGCAGCCGCGTCCTGGAACTCGAATCCGTGTCCGATCACGAGCGAGTAGCCCGCCGCGCCGTACTGACGAAAGTTCTCCTCGAACTCGGCGGGGGTCTTCGTTTGAATGTGGCTGATGCGCGCGCCAAGACTGTCCTTGACGCGCAAAAGGCCGGCGTACGCGCCGCCGTTCCAGGACTGGTCGGAAATGGGCCCTGGTGTCAGCAGCGCCACGCTGAAAGTTCGTGGCTGGGGCGTTGAGCGGCCATCACATCCGGATAAGGCACCAAATGCGATACTCAGAATCGAAGCCGCTGCGGCTACACGAGAGAACACTCTTCGTGTCAATCCTACACCCTGATGTGACTTGCGGCGCATTCGGTAAACAGCAGTTTGCTCCATTTATGCCTGAGACCGGTCTAATCACTGACTTGCTATTTTGGTCCGGGCGACCTATGAACTGGTCACCATTCGCAGGGGCTCCGAAACGCCTTTCTGCCCTTCAGCACGAGGGACTGCCAGATCACCCATTCGGACGGAGCCGTTGATGCGCGCTCCTTCAATAACTACGATGGACTTGGTTTCAATATCACCGTTCACGACGGCAGTCGCCTGAAGCTCCAGGCGCTCGCTTGCCCGAATCCCGCCGTCCACCACGCCGCCGATCACTACTTCATCGCCGGCGACATTTCCCTTGACCGTCGCGCCACGTCCAAGAAGCACCTGCCGAGCATGGGTCACGGAGCCTTCAATGCGGCCGTCAATTTTCATCACGCCTGAACTCTCGACATCACCAATGATTCGCATGCCGTTTGCAATCACTGACAGCGCCGTACTCTCCGAGCCGGCCGGACTGGACACGTTGCGAGTCTCCGGACGCACCGCCGTCGGACCTCCCTCCTTTCCGAACATCGACACCGGTTCCTCCTTGCGTTTCTATGCGGTGAAACTAGGGCTGCTTCGCCGTGGACGGAACAGAACCGATTGATCTCGGGTTGCCGACAGCGCCCTTCTCTCCTTCCGGCGCAGCGGTCAGCATTTTGCGAACCTGATCGTAACGGGCTTGCAGCTGTACGAGCGCGTGCTGCAATGTGTCGAGTCGCCTGGCATCGAGCTGCAGGTATGCCACACGCTCCTTGAGCATCGGCACGCGCGCCGCCTGAAGGGCAAGATATGACCAGCTCAACGTTGCCGCACCCAGCGCGACGAAGAACCATTTCGACATCACGAGTCGCAATGCCCGCACTTGCCACGCCTTTAGTGTCACCGTGCGATGCGCCAAGCCGCTCTCGCGATGAACATGGATCATCATCGAGCCGGCATGCGGCGTGAAGATGTTTCCGTGTCCAGGTACTCGCTCGCGCCAGCTCATTTTGTGTGGCATCAGGTCGTCTCCCTTGCGGCGCCCAGAACAACGTCCAGCAACCGCTCGAGATCATCCACCGAATAGAAGGAGATACGTAGCTCTCCCTTGTCTTTCGATGTGAGTTGCACCTTCACGTCGGTCTGCAACCGCCGCCGCAGCTCATCTTCAATGCGCACAATGTCCGGAGGTCGCTCGATCTCAACGTGCGGCGGATTGTCACGCGCTCGTACGTGCCGGGTACCTGCCTCGCGCACACGACGTTCGACCTCCCGTACGCTGAGTCCTTCGGTCACTATCGCCTTCGAGAGGTCGATCATGCGTCGGTCATCGCCGAGCGCGAGCAACGCTCGCGCATGACCGATCGACAGTACGCCCTCGCGTACCATTTGACGAACGGGTGCCGGAAGTGCAAGAAGCCGAAGCGTGTTGGCTACCGTTGAGCGATCCTTGCCTACGACTTCCGCGATCTCCAGCTGTGTGAGCGAGAACTGCGTAACGAGATTCTGGTAGCCGGCAGCCTCTTCGATCGGGTTCAAATCGGTCCGCTGAAGATTCTCGACGAGTGCGAGAGTGAGCAACGCCTTGTTGCTGATCTCTCCTGCGTCTCTGACGATGGCAGGGATTTCGTGCCAGCCTAGGAGCCGCACGGCCCGAAAACGCCGTTCTCCGGCAATCAATTCGAACCCGTGGTCAGCGCCGCGCACAGTAACGGGCTGCAACAGGCCGTTTGCCCGAATGCTGGCCTGAAGATCACGCAACTCTGCGTCAGCGAACTCCCGTCGTGGTTGGAGCGGGTTCGGACGGATCTGCGAGAGGGGAATCAGCCGGAGCGCACTCGACGGTGTTCTCTGAGAATCTGTATTCGATGGTCCTTCGGATGGTGGTCGCGCGGAGAGCAGGGCCTCGAGCCCTCTTCCAAGCCGTCGATGTTTATCGGTTGACATAATACGACTCACAGAGGTCGAAAATCGTCCCCGAGCCAAGCGTCCACAGAGCCAAAGTGTTGATATTCATACGTTTCTTATTTGCACGTAACATGATTCCTAGCAATGACTTCATTAGCTACACCTATGTATGCATGAGCGCCAACGGAAGACACGTCGTAAACGATAATTGGCTTCCCGAAACCAGGCGCCTCAGCTAATCGCACATTCCTCGGCACGATATTCTGGTAGACCTTTGCGCCGAAATACTCACGTGCATCAGCTGCAACTTGGCGGGAAAGATTGAGGCGCGCATCGAACATCGTGAGCAACACTCCGTCAATTGCCAGAGAAGGGTTGATGCCTTGCTGTACCAAGCGGACCGTGTTCAGAAGTTGAGATAGCCCCTCGAGCGCGTAGTACTCGCACTGAAGCGGTATGAGCAAAGCGTCTGCTGCGGCAAGCATGTTGAGGGTGATGAGGCCAAGTGATGGCGGGCAGTCGATCAGTACGAAGTCATAATCCGCACGCACAAACTCGAGCGCGTACCGCATTGACAGCTCACGGTTCTCCCGGGATACGAGCTCAATCTCCGCTGCAGCCAAGTCTGGAGTGGCAGGAAGCACCGAGAGATGCCGAAACTGCACCTCGTGAACTATGGCGCTGCGAATCTCGTTCGGATTGAGGAGCACATCATAGGTGTTTCGGTCAAAAGAGTCCCTCGATAGCCCGATACCACTGGTGGCATTTCCTTGCGGATCGCCATCTACTAGGAGGACGCGCTGCTCTGCCGCTGCGAGACAAGCAGCCAGATTCACTGCTGTGGTCGTCTTGCCAACCCCGCCCTTCTGATTCGCGATCGCGATAACTCTTGCCACGACGGCCCTTTGGGATATGGAGAAGCAGAGGTGTCACCCCTAACAATACAGCCAGCGGTGAAAGCCCGGCAACCATCGATGTTTCACGTGGAACGATGAAACCTATCTTGTCGCCGCATATCCCCATCGTCCGTTTACGGTGGCTGAGACCCTAATCTGACCAGGCGCTACCGGCGTTGCCTGCAGGGCAGCCGATGATAGCGATCGCATCGCACCCATTTCGAGTGCAACCGGCCGCTCATAGGATGGTAGCGCAGAAAGCTCAATCAGATTTCCGAGGAATCCTCCGGCCGCTTTGGCCATAGCCTCGGCTTCGCCTCTTGCTTTCGTCACGGCGTTTTCCAATGCCATTCGCCGGGCATCGTCCTGCTTGGAAGAACTGAACTGCAGCGATCCGATACCCGTCGCCTCCTTGGCGAGGGCGGCGTCAATCAAGGCGCCAGTCTGCTCGATGTTTCGGACTTCGACTCTCAGAGAGTTCCGTGCGACATAACCTGAGATACGAGGAGGTTTGTTCTCGCCCGGATACACGAACTCGGGATGAATCTCGATACTCGCTGTGCTCATTTGGTCTGCTGCAATGCCGAGCACACGCAGAGTATCCAAAACGGCTCGTTGTTTTCGAGCGGTCTCCGCGCCGGCGTTAGCTGCGGTGGCGCCCCGGCTTTCCACGGTGAACACCAGGGTTGCACGATCAGGCTTGAGCTCCACTTCGGCGGTGGCGGAGGTCACGATCTGTGGAGTTGCTGCAGCCGGCCCAGGAGCGACTTGCGATCTCGCCGTGAGCGGTGCGGTGAGCAGAAGGAACCAGAACCGGACTTGCATGGGCCACTCCTATGAAATAGTATCTATTTATTACTAAATAGCCTCATCGACGTCGCCGGGATGCTGAAAACGGCGAGTGCTCTTTGGATGACGCTTGACGAACACGATCTTGCACGCACGATCCCTCAGCGCGCGCCATCTCGCCATGCCCTAAAGAGCGAATCGCGCCGGAGGGGAATCCACTCGAGTGGAGCATCGGGGTCCGCGCGCTTCCGACGCAACAGATAAACACGTCGCGAGGGATACTCGGTCAGCAGAAGAGAATCATGCGCCTGCAAGTCACGCGCGTAGACATTGTTGCTGCCCCGCTCGAGCTGCAAGGGAGCGAGATGAGTATACCCCGCGCGATCTTCGTTGATGCGAGCAACACAAACCTCGTCATAGGCCGCGCCGGGGAGCACCTTTTCCGTACTGTCCGGCGAGAACGGACTTGGCCGTACCGCCGAGGAGTCCGACAAGAGCGGCGCGAGCCGGGACTCCGCCATTGCGTCGTGTACACCATCTCGCTCGAGGACACGTAACGCGCCGTCGAGCGCACATGCGTCCACTCCATGATAAAGAGCCGCCGCTGCGCTCCGGGAAACCCCTCGAGCCCACAGCCGCGTTACCAGTTGAGCGCCCCAGCTCTCTCGAACGAACACGAGAGCATCGCTGGCCTGTGCGTGGGCTGCCTCCGCCGTGTAATCGATCCGCATGGAGGTTAACCCTCCACGATACTGTGTCACTCGAACTGGAACTGAAGCGACCAATGCCATCACTGCGCCTGTGACGACAAACGCGCTCACGCCTGTGGATACGAGGCGGGCATCAGTGATCCGTTTGCGAAGCAGCCGCGGCAGGCGAGCTGTCCAGAGCACCAGCACGGGGAGCCATGGAAAGACGAATCGAGGCCCCAGAAAGAACCCGTCGTGCCAATATGCGAAGTAGAGGCAACCCAGCAGCACCGCGCTCACCAGCAAATACCGATCGAGGGGCGAAATTCTCCTGGTGAGGCCAAGAGCGACAAGCGCGGGCAACAAAGACGGAAACGGTGTCTCGAACAGATACGTCTGCAGTCGCGTGACGTAGAGAGACAATAGCTCCAATCCACGCATCGGCGTATGTGCCGCGCCCCAAGGCGCGGTATGGAACCCCAGTCCGTGCGCCTTGCCCCACAGAACTTCGTATCCGAAGAGCAGTGGAGATCCCGTACTCCGCGCATTCACCCACATCATCGCGCCAAATGGGAGTATCAATCCCGCCCCTGCAACAACCACCTCCGCCCAGCGCCGCCGGTCGCGCCAAGCCAGGGCAAGGATCCACGCAGCTGCCGGAAGGGCGAAGGCGAGAGCGTCCAGGGGGCGAATCGACGCGGCGGCGCCCAACCCAGACCCGCACGCGAACGCACCCGCCAATCTCCGGCGCCCGGCGGCGCCCATCGTCGCGTGTGCCAGCCCCAACGTCGCAACCAGCAGCCACATGAGTGCGGTCGCATGGTTCATGTGCGATCCGAACATGAATACGCCGAACGGTGCCACGGCAAAAAGGAGGACTGCGCCCAAATGGTATGAGACGGACGCATCCGGGTCGGTCAACCGCACCAGACGATCAAATAACGCGACAGAAACAGCGCCGCACACGGGTCCCACGATCCATGGTGTGTTCACCAGCTCACCAAGCGCCAACATCGCCGGTCCACCGGGCGGAAACTGCGAGTAAACCTTGCCGCCGGTGTCTACGACATGGAGCATCGAGAAGAACTCCCGGTGCGCTTCAACTGGTAGCCAGAGCGCACCGTGAGCGAAAATCCGCGCTTGGAAGAGCTGTACGATTTCATCAATTAACAATGGCCGGCCGGAAAAGACGCTCTTCGCGATCACCGCGTACAAGACCAGCGCAGCGAGCGGAATCAGCGAGGAGAAAAACGGAACGACTGATCCAGGCAAACGCAGGTGGAGCAATCCACCAGCAACCCCGCGTCCGTTCGCAGGAAGTGGTGATTCCGCCCTGCGCATCCTGCTGCGCGCCAGCACGACGACAATCACCGCCACGCCGAGACAGATGGCCGTGCCGTAGCCCCACTCGACAAAGCGGTTCGCGTATGCACGGTCTGTTTCTCCTCCCGGCAACCAGTTGGCGATTGGCAGGAAGCCGAGCAGGGCAAGCGTGAGAGCTACGAGCCGCGCGATCGCTCGATCTCCAGGATCAGATTCTGAAGATCGGCCGGGCTGACGCCGGGAATGCTCGCGGCCTGCGCGAGTGAAAGCGGCCGCCGATGCGCAAGCTTCTGACGCGATTCGATGGAAAGCGTGTGCATCTGGTCGTAGCACGCGTCTCCGGGCAGCACATACTCGCCCATGCGCTTCATGCGTGCCGCTGCGTACCGCTCCTTCTCGAAATAGCCCGCATACTTGAGCTCCAGCTCTACCGTGCCAAGTGCATCGCTCGAGAGGCTCTCAACCACGCCTGCGGACGCCAGCACAGCGCCAAGCGAGATGCCATGACGTTTGGCCACGTCGGCTACCCTTACCGGGTGCGCGAGAGTCTCGGTTCCCGAGGCAACCAGCATGGCGTCCACCTGCTCCGGTCGGACAACCGTCTCGCGCGCCAAATGCATGACACGAGCTTCAGCGGCAAAGCGCCGCTCTATGCAGCGCTCTTCATCGGTCGTGTACAGTCCGCAGGAACGTCCAACCTCCGCCAGTCGCGGCAGGGCGTTGTCCTGTCGCACCGTAAGCCGGAACTCCGAGCGTGACGTGAAGAGGCGGTACGGTTCGTCGACTCCCCGCGTCACGAGGTCGTCGACGAGCACGCCGATGTATGACGACTCCCTGCCGAACGTCACTGGTGCACGCCCTGATGCACGAAGTGCAGCGTTGAGCCCTGCCACCGCGCCCTGAGCCCCTGCTTCTTCGTAGCCCGTGGTGCCGTTGATTTGCCCCGCGAAAAACAATCCGTCAATCGCGCGTACCTCGAGCCATGGCCAGAGCTGCGTCGGGTTGGCGTAGTCGTACTCGATCGCATAACCCGGCCGGGTCATGTGAACGCCCTCGAGGCCGGGAACCGACCGCAGCATCTGGACTTGCACCTCTGCCGGGAGCGAAGTTGACAATCCGTTCACGTACAGCTCATTCGTGTCGAGGCCCTCGGGCTCGAGAAAGACCTGATGACGCGCGGCGTGGGGAAATCGGACGACCTTATCTTCGATGGAAGGGCAGTAGCGGGGGCCAAGAGCCGCGATCGCGCCACCGTACATTGCAGACTGCGCTATGTGATCGGCGACGATGGCCGTCGTCGCTGCACCGGCGTGGGCGATCCAGCACGGTAGCTGCGGGAGTGGACCCGCGTTCGAAGTGGTGGTCCAGACGGACCACGCGTAGCAGAAGTCCTCGAGTTCGCTCTCCTGCCGTTCGAGGACCGCACGGTTGACGGTCCGCCCGTCTATGCGCGGCGGTGTGCCTGTCTTGAACCGGCCGATCTCGAGACCCGCCTCGGCAAGTTGCTCCGCAAGCTGAACAGTGGCCGCCTCTCCGGCACGCCCGCCGGAAATCTGCGTGTCGGTGCCGATGTGCATCCGGCCGCGAAGAAACGTGCCCGTGGTGATAACGACGGCATGAGCAGCAAAGCGACGCCCCTCCATCGTCTCGACGCCTGCCACGCACGGATCGCCTGGCGCGAAAATCAGGCGCCGTACAGTTCCCTGAATGACCGAGACTCGCGGCTGGGTCTCGATCAGTTGACGAACGGCGCGCCGATAGAGCCGGCGATCGCATTGCGAGCGAGGCGCCCATACCGCCGGTCCCTTGCCACGATTGAGCATCCGGAACTGAATAGAGGCAAGGTCGGTGGCGCGTCCCATCACTCCGCCGAGTGCGTCGATCTCGCGCACGACCGTGCCCTTGGCAATGCCGCCAATGGCGGGATTGCAGGACATCTGCCCGATGGTGTCGATCGCGCTCGTGATCATTGCCACGCGCGCACCCACGCGCGCCGCAATGACGGCTGCCTCGGCGCCGGCATGCCCGCCGCCCACCACGATGACGTCGAAGTCGCGTTCAGTCGCGCTCGTGCTGTCGGCTCTTGCTGTGGTCATCGTTGGAAAGGTATCGTGCCCTCATGCCACTTTCACTGACCCACGGGGCCACCACACTCGTTGTACGCAAAGATGCGTTCGAACGCGCCGGGTTTACGCGCAGACAGATTGACGAGGCGCTTACGCTCACGGATGAGGAATTCCGAGTCGAACGCAATCTCGTTGGCATCGGTCCCATCTACGAAGTGGATGGACTTGCCACGCTCATCGAGTCGCTCGAGCAACGCGGACTGGTCTACTTCGATGATTTCTTCGAGATGAGCGGCAACTGGCCCGAGTGGCTGTCATTGTTCGTGCTCGCTGGCCGGGACTGAGCTGAAGGGCGGCCCCCGTTGGGCACAGGCTTGAGCATTCCCTCCCATGCGCACTCCGGACACCAACTCGACCGGAGCCGCGGGAATAGCCAGGCGATACCGCGCCGCTCGATGTGCAGGGTCTCACCACCGCATGCGGGACACTCAGGCGCTTCCGATAGCAGCCAGGCATAGACGTATGTCGCCGCGATGATGCGCAGGACGAAGAGTCCGGCGAAGAACCAGAAAAAGATGGTGGCGTCGCCCATTTCTAGAGGCGGCCCTCGACGGTTTCCCAGCGTTCCACGAAGGCCATGCCGCCGTCGATCCTTTCGATGACAACGTCCGCGCCCGCCTGAATCGCAGAACCGTCCACGCTTCTGGCGGCGACTTCACGGCGCATTCCCTCCACGGTGTAGGCGATCACACCGGCCGCCGCCGCGCTGATTGCCGAGGTGACGCGAGCAATCAGGCCAGTGAGGACCTCGGGATCGTCCTGCGGTCTCGGCCTCTTCGAGGGTGCGAAAAGGCCGATTCCGTTGATCATGAACAGCACGGCGAGAACAATCACCCCGATCAGGGCGATTCCGACGGCAAAGGTCACTTGCCTCCGAGGTTCTTCTTGAAGAAGCCTACCGTCTTCGGCCAGGCGTCCTTCGCTGCTGTGAGATTTGCGAGGTTCGGCGGACCGTTGTTCGCCGTCGGATCGTCTTGAGCACGCAGGAAGCCATGAATGGCTCCCTCGTAGTTGGTGCCCGAATATGTCTTTCCCTGCGCCTTCATGATCGAGTCGATTGCGGGCATCACCGGCGTGATGCGCGCATCCAGTGAACCGTTCAGTAACATCGTGGGAACTCGGATTTTCGCAAGCGAATCGGCAACTACAGTGGAGCCGTTCATGAAGGGCGTGCCGTAGTAAGCGACCGCTCCACCGAACCCGGCCGTACCGCCTGATACCGCATGGCCGAATGCAGTCGAGCCGCCCCAGCAATATCCGACAACGCCGTAACGCCTCTCTGCCGCAGGCTGCGACATGGCATACGTGGCAGCTGCAACGATGCCCCGATTCCGCTCGGCAAAGCCAACATCGCCAATGAGCTTTCTCGCCGAATCACCGCTCAGCTCGGTGGTAGATGGGCCGCCCCGTACTCGTGACTCGAGGTCGGGCGCGATCGCGACGAATCCGTCTGCAGCGAGCTGATCCGCCACACTACGTACCCAGGTCGACAGCCCGAAGATTTCGTGTACGACGACTACCACCGGCGCCTGTCCGCGCGCCGCTGGATACACGACCCACGCCATCAGCGAGTCCTTTGATCCCGGCTCCCACGCAATCTTCACCCATTCGGCGTGGCGTGGACTTGCCTTGAGCCGCGCCTCCGCCGTAGCGGCGCTGGCCGGCAGTCCGGGCGTCCCCTGACGCTCGCTTGAGACCGATCCGGATGTGACGAACGGCGCGCGCAGATCCGGCGCGCTCATGTGAGCCATATGATCGTCCATCGCGGTGGACCGCGAAGGCTGCCAGCGCTGGAACGTGCAGGCCGACGTGAGCAATGACGCAACTACGACGAGACGACGCGACATCGAGACGATCCTCGCTGCTGGAGAGTGTTCGAATAACCTATCTTGACCGGGGAGGTCAGGGGAGGGGCGTCCGGGTTGCCTGCTGACGAGCCAACGAATCACGCACGCGACACAAGCAGGACGTTGATGTCCCCACGGTTCGTGACGAGCGCAAGCCGAGGCACGGCACGCAACGTGGCTGCATCCATGATGAATGGAAGCCCGTGCTCGATTCCACGCGGATATGCCTCCCATTCCCCCAGCTGCCGCGCCAGCCGGTGAAGTTTGTCCGGCTCATCATCTACGCGGATCTCCCAAATAGACAAGAACTGGTCGATCACCGGATTCTGTCGCGATGTCAGTCTTGGGCGTCCCCGGCCTCGGGTTGGACCAAACGCAAACGCAGCTGCGAGGGACGCGTTCGAGGTTGACAAGAAACGCTGGAGGTCCAGCTGCAGGGCCATTGCACCATCAGTCGTGGCAGAGATCCGGACCCGGTTTGGCGCAAGGCCCGAACTGAGCACCTTGTCGGCCGCCCTCGCCGCCAACGTCAGGGGCAGACCCAGCTCATAGTTGAGCATGCGCACCATCCCCCACCAGCGAGCGCCGCTCGGCGTCCGGTGCATCCGCCTGCCCAACAGCCGCCGCGCGTTGTCGAGCCAGGTCCGATCGGATCTGGTAGCAATGGCCATTTGAGAGGCGTTCATAAATCAAATACTAACTACGTATTTTTCAAGTGCAACAAAATGATCCGAAGTCATGCCTGCCGACGATCAACTTACTTGCCTGCGGCCAACCATCTTACGACACGTCCTTCCATATAGTAGCGCTGTGACCACGGAGGACCCTCAATCCACCCCACGTGACCGCCACGGTGACTGAACTCGACGTGGAGATTGGCGTTGTCCGCTGCCTTTTTTCGAACTTTCTCGAGCACGAACGATGGCAGGAACGGGTCATCCCGGGAGTTGAGCAGGAGCGTCGGCACACGCACACCGTCAAGAAACTCTATAGAACTCGACTGCTTGTAATAGTCCTGGGCGCCTGCGAATCCGTGTACGGGGCCGGTAAGGGCGTCGTCGAACTCCCAAAATGATCGAGCAGCGAGCAGTTTCTGGCGGTCAAACAGATCCGGGTAGCGGTCCAGCTTCTTGAGCGATTTCTCAGTAAGCGTCCTGAGAAAATGGCGCACGTAGACTCGGGCGAATCCCCGCTCCATCAGTCGCGAACCGGCTTCCAGACTGAATGGCACGCTGACAGCAGCCGCCCGCGTCACGTTCTGCGGAACGCTGTCTCCCTGCTCGCCCAGCCACTTGAGCAGGACGTTGCCGCCCAGCGACACACCGCACAGCATCAGCCGCAAAGCGTCATACTCTGAAATGAGCCTTCGGATGACGAAATCGAGGTCCGACGTCTCACCTGAGTGATAGAACCGACGTGTGCTGTTCGTTTCGCCATCACATGACCGGAACATCAGCAAGTCCCCGCTCCAGCCAAGTTTACGGGCCTCGGCGAGCATGCCATGGGCGTACTTGGCTGTGATTCTTGCCTCGAGGCCATGGAGGATGAGGAGGTGTGGCATACCTGGCGAGATCGTACCCATCCGCACCAGCGTGACGTGATCGCCGTCAGGGGTTGACCAGCGCTCAAGCCGGTCGTGTACCGGTGCACGCCTTCGGACGAGCTTCCCCCAGATTGTGGGGAGGTGCGGCCCGGGCAGCCACCAGGCGGGCCGAAAGGCCGACGGGATCTCAGGCATTTGCGCGTGATATTATAGTCGCTCGCACGTGCGCGCTGCCTTTTGCCTCGCCATCGTGAACGTCCAGATCTTCGGGATCCAGAAAAACCAGGACGTCCGCAAGGCACTGCGCTTCTTCTCGGAGCGCCGTGTGAAGGTCCACTTTGTGGACCTGAAGGAACGTGCCGCAAGCCAGGGCGAACTGCGGCGCTTTGCGCAGAAATTCGGCGTTAGCGCGCTCATCGACAAGAACTCCAGCCGCTATGCGGAGCTTGGCCTCGGTGCGGTGCGCTACGATGACCTGCGCTGGCTCGCCAAGCTTGTCGAGGAGCCCATGATCCTCGTGATGCCACTTGCCCGTTTCGAGCAAAGGCTCACCATAGGGTTGGCGGAACTCGAGTGGCAGTCGTGGGCCGCTAGGGTCAAGCCGTGACACTGATGTGGGGCGGGTTCCTCGCGTTCGTGCTCACGCTGCTCACGCTCGATCTGGGCGTGTTCAACAAGCAGGCCCACACACCGTCCATGAAGGAAGCGTCAGCCTTCACGGCCGTGACTGTCGCGCTCGCGCTTGCCTTTGCGTGCTTCATCTATCAGGCGTACGACCATCACTGGGCCGGCCTGGGTGCGGTGCCGGACGCCCTGGACCACAGGGTCAACGACGGCCGCTTCGCAACGGTCAAGTTCCTCACGGGCTACATCGTCGAGATGTCGCTCTCCATGGACAATGTGTTTGTGATCGCCCTGATCTTCGAGCACCTGCGGATTCCACGGCCGACGCAGCACCGCGTGCTCTTCTGGGGAATCCTCGGGGCGCTTGCGATGCGCGGCACGATGATCGCAGGCGGTGCCGCGCTCGTGGCCCGATTTGAGTGGATTCTCTACCTGTTCGGGATATTCCTGGTCGTCACAGCCCTGCGGATGCTGTTCGTCAAGGAGAACGAAGAGGCGCTGGAAGAATCATTGGTCGTGCACTGGCTCAACAAACGCTTCCGCGTCACCACGGAGTTCCATGGATCGCGATTCCGGATCACGAAAGACGGAAAGAGCTTCATCACACCATTGATGGTGGCACTGGTACTGGTCGAAACGACAGACCTGATCTTCGCGGTGGACAGCATTCCGGCGATTTTCGCCATCACAACAGATGCGTTTCTCGTCTTTACTTCGAACGTGTTCGCGATTCTCTGCCTGCGCTCGCTCTACTTCGCCCTGACCGGCCTCATCGAGAAGTTCCGCTACCTGAAGATGTCGCTCGCAGTGCTTCTCGGAATCGTGGGCCTGAAAATGCTCACTGCCAAATGGTCCAATGGCCTGCTCGGCGACAATGCAAACCTCTGGATGCTGGGGGTGGTAATCGCGGTGCTGGCGGCCGGGGGGGGAGCGAGCCTGCTTGCGGACGCCGGCCGAAGCGGCGATGCTAGCGGCTGAGAGGAAACGTCCATGGCACTAGCCGACCTGTTAACTGCCGTAATCAGCTCGGAATACGCGGGACCAAAACCGCGCGATGACGAGCTCGACCTGTTCGGCCTGACCCATGTGGGCAAGGTCCGCAAAGAGAACCAGGACCATTTCCTCATCTGCACCGTGCATCAGCAGCTCGTGGTGCACGGCACGAGCTTTCCCGATCCTGACAAGCTGCAGGTACGCGGGGAGCGTTTTGCGACCCTCATGCTGGTAGCGGATGGGGTAGGGGGCACGGCGGGGGGCGGCGAGGCGAGTCAGCTGACGGTGCAGACCATCGCGCGGTACGTCTCCTCCACCATGCGCGGGTTCCAGGCCGTCGGAGCACAGCGCGAAGAGCAGCTTCTCGAGTCGTTGCGCGCGGCAGCGCGAGAAGCGCACGCGGCAGTGCGCGCAGAAGGAACGACTCGTGGCGAGTCGAAAATGGCTACTACGCTCACGCTCGCCGTCGCGGCATGGCCGCGCGCGTACGTGATGCAAGTCGGCGATAGCCGCTGCTACTACTATCTCAATGGTACGCTGCGACGGCTAACCCGGGATCAGACCATCGCGCAGGACCTCGTGGACCAGGGGGTGCTCACCGCCGATCGGGCGTCAAAGTCGCCTTTCAGCCACGTGCTGGCCCGAGCAATCGGCAGCGACGAGGCGACACCCGAGGTGACAGGCCTGGACCTGGCCTGGGGGTGCGTCTTTCTGCTCTGCAGCGACGGCCTCACCAAGCATCTGTCTGACGCGGAGATTCTGCAGCAGCTCACGGCGATGACGTCATCCGAACAGCTCTGCCGGACCCTGCTCGACATGGCGCTCGAGCGTGGTGGAACGGACAACATCACGGTGCTCGTGGGCAGGCCGAGAGAGAGAAAACCCGCATAGAGGTCAACCGATGACGTCGCAAGCTGTCGCAAGGACATGGAACGTCACCGTTTACTCGGTGACGCTTTTCGTGTTAACGGTGCTCTCGGCCGGGAACGCCGCCGCCCAGCGCGGAAACGCCGCCTTACCCGACTCTGCCGGCGGTGGTCGCGGCGCGTGGGACGTGACGCTCGCGCGCGGGAAGACGCGCAACATCGATTTTACCATCACCGAGGGAACGTGGACTTCAGCGGATCTCTCACCCGACGGCCGGTGGATCGCGTTCGATCTGCTCGGGCACATATATAGAATGCCGGCCGAAGGTGGTGAGGCACAGTCGCTCACACAGACCAGCGGCGTGGCGCTCAACTTCCAGCCGCGCATCTCGCCCGATGGACGGACGATCGCCTTCATCACGGATCGCCGCGGTCAGTACAACCTGTGGGTCATGAACGCCGACGGAGCCAATCCGCGTGCAGTGTTCACGGACCTGAATGCGACGGCAGTTGAACCCGCGTGGACACCCGACGGCCAATACATCGTTGTCAGAAAGGGGGGACGCGGAGGCGGCGACGGCGGGGGAGGTACCGGTGGCGGCATCTGGATGTACCACAAGGACGGCGGAACCGGCGTCCAGCTCGTTGGAGGTGGGGGTGGACGTGGCGCGGCAGGCGGCAATGGCGCGCCGGCGTGGCCGAGTGTTTCAGGAGACGCCAAGTATCTCTACTACCACGTGACGATGACAGTCGCCGACAGAGAGCCGCTCTCCGGCTCGCTGCAACTGCGGCGATTCGCGTTCAAGGACGGAGAGATCGTTGACGTCACCGCTGGAGAGAGCAGCGGTGCAGCCGCCGGACGGTTCTCGAGCGGTGGCGCGGCTGCTCCCGAGATCTCACCCGACGGACGCTGGCTGGCCTTCGCCCGACAGATTCCCGACGGCACCATCTCCTTCAAGGGACACAAATACGGCCCGCGTTCGGCCCTCTGGTTGCGCGACATGAAAACGGGCACCGAGCGAATGCTGATGGATCCGATTGAACCGATGGTGGCGAGCGGATCCAAGACACTCGGCGTGCTTCCGCGCTACAAGTGGGCCGGCGATGGAAAGTCGGTTCTCATCGCGCAGGGAGGAAAGCTCCGCCGCGTTGATGTCGCAACCGGTGACGTCGCGACCGTTCCCTTTTCGGCGCAGGTTCACCGCACGATCTCCGAGATGGCGCGCAACGAATTCCGCATCACCGACGATGCCGTGCAGGCAAAGTTCTTCCGGTGGCCCACGGCTACACCCGATGGAAAGACTCTCGCGTTTCAGGCGGTCGGGCGCGTCTACGTCCAGGAGGGCGCGAATGGCACACCGCATCGCGTGACGCCTGCCACCTTCGCGCCCCTCGAGTTCGCTCCGGCCTGGAGCCCCGATGGTCGCACGCTCGCGTTCGTCACGTGGGACGACACCGGGCGCGGTCACGTATGGAAAGTCGCGGCCAATGGCGGCACTCCCCAGCGGCTTACCAGAACGCCGGGAGATTACGTGGACCCGGTCTGGAGCGCGGATGGCAAATCGGTAGTCATCGCTCGCGGCGAGGGCGCAACGGCCCGGCAACGCACCATGACGCACAATGCATGGTTCGAGGTGGTCCGTCTCCCCTCGAATGGCGATGCCCAGGGTGAAGACGGTGAAGTGATCGCTACCATCACCAGGCCTACCGGCAGCGCGATCTCTGGCGAATCGCGGCGACAGCTGGTGCGGCCCTCTGTCGGGCCGGAGAATCGAGTCTTCTGGGTGGAAGAACGCCCTGCGGCTGCCGTCGCAGGCGCTACCGGCGGAGGACGTGGCGGCGGAACGGCGCTGATGTCCGTACGGTCCGACGGCAGTGACAAGCAGGAGCACGTTTCATTTCCCGCAGCCGATGAGATCGTCCCGAGCCCCGGCGGGGAGTGGGTCGCGTTTCAGGAAGGCGACAATGTCTATGTCGCACCAATGGCGTGGGGCGGGATCGGCGGCGAAGCGCAACGTGTGGAAAAACGACGCGGGCAGTTCCCGGTCACGCAACTCACGCGCGATGGCGGGCTCTTCCCGCGCTGGCGCGACAAGAGCACCCTCGAGTACGGCAGCGCCGCGCACTATTTCGTGCATCACATGGAGAACGGCCGCACCGATACCACGACGCTCAAGCTCAGCGTTCCACGTGACGTCCCCACGGGGAGCATCGCCCTGACGGGCGCCAGGATCATCACGCTCGACAAGCGCAAGGTGATCGAGAGCGGCACGATCGTGGTGAAGGGAAGCCGGATTGCGTGCGTGGGCTCGTGCAGTACAGCCGGCGTGGACCGCGTGATCAATGTGCGCGGAAAAACCATCATCCCCGGTTTCGTGGACATGCACTCGCATCATTATCGCGAGTGGCGCGGCATGCGCCCCAGGCACGACTACGAGCAGGCCATCTACCTGGCCTACGGCATTACGACCACCATGGACGTCTCGATGTATAGCCAGAACATGTTTCCCACGGCGGAACTCATCGAGGCAGGCGAGTTGATCGGGCCGCGGTTTCAGTACTGGCGACAACATCACGGCGGGCGACGCCGCGCGTGCCAACGAGATCAACAATCCGCGCGACGCGCTGGCGATGGTGCGCAAGATGGCCGATTGGGGTGCGACCGCCGTGAAGCAATACGCACAGCCACGGCGCGATCAACGACAATGGATGGCGGAAGCGGCGCGCACAGTGGGCGTGAACGAGACGTCAGAGGGGGGACACTTTCTCGAGGACCTTGGCTTCATCATGGACGGGCAGACAGGCTGGGAACATGCCTTTAGCGAACTGCCCATGTATTCCGATGCGGCCAAGTTCCTCGGCCAAGCGCACGCGACGTACTCACCAACACTGGTTGTCGCGGGACCAGGTGCCTGGAGTATCGAATACTGGTTCCAGCAGAGTGACGTCTGGAAGGATCCAAAACAGCGCCGGTGGTTTCCGTGGCGCATGCTTGTGCCCCAGACGCGTGTGCGCTGGCTGAGGCCCGAAACCGACTACAGCTACCCCCTCATTGCGCAGGCCATGGCGGATGTCATCGCCGAGGGCGGCTATGGTGCACTGGGCTCGCACGGCGAGCACCACGGACTGGCACCGCACTGGGAGGTATGGATGGAGGCCACGGCGCTCGGCAACATGGGTGCGCTTGAGGTGGCGAGCCTGCACGGGGCGCACTTTCTTGGTGCGGACAAGGATCTGGGGTCAATAGAAGCGGGCAAGCTGGCCGATCTCGTCATACTCAATTCAAACCCACTGGACAACATTCGCAATACGATTGACTCGAAGTACGTGATGAAGGGCGGCAAGTTGTACGATGCGATGTCGCTCGATGAGGTCTGGCCAAAGACGGTACCCTTTGGTCCATACTATTGGGTGAACGACGACATGCTGCAGAACAACACCAAGCCCACGGACATTTTCGACAGAGTGAAAAAGCCATGACAACAGCTGAGACAAGAGAGCGAAAGGAAAAAAAGGAAAAAAAGGAGAAGAAGGAGAAGGAGAACAAGGGAAAGAAGGGAAAGAAGGGAAAGAAGGGAAAGAAGAAGGAAGGGAAGTCGGCCGCCGAACGCGGCGACGTGCTCCTGCTGGTGGGAACGGTGAAGGGCGCGTTTGTCGTGCGGTCCGACAAGAAGCGCTCCAAGTGGAAGATCGAAGGCCCACATTTTCCGGGCGAGTCGGTGTATGCGATGGCGTACGACGAACGGGGCGGCCGCCAGCGCCTCCTCGCCGCCACCCGAAGCTTCTTCTTTGGCAGCGTGATCCGTACCAGCGACGACTTCGGCAAAACATGGACGGCGCCCGAGCGCCAGAACATCAAGTTCCCGGAGGACTCGGGGCTTTCGCTCGTGCAGGTGTGGCAGATTACCTCCGGCCCCGCGGATGATCCGGACCTGCTCTGGGCCGGCGTTGAGCCGCACTGCCTGTTCGAGTCGCGCGACGGCGGCGACTCATGGACGGTGGTGGAGGGACTGCTCAAGCATGAGCACCGTCCCAAGTGGACTCCGGGAAACGGCGGGCTTTGCCTGCACACGATCATCGCGGATCCGGAGAATCGCCAACGGATGGTCGTCGCAATGAGCACGGGCGGCGTGTATCGTACGGACGACGGCGGCAAGAGCTGGAAGCCGCGGAACAACGGCGTGCGCGCGCAGTTCCTGCCCGACAAGCATCCGGAGTTCGGCCAGTGCGTGCACAAGATCGTGCACCATCCCAGCCGGCCGGGAACGCTCTTTCTGCAGAACCACTGGGGGCTCTACCGCAGTGACGATTGGGGCGACACGTGGAAGGACATCGCCAACGGCGTGCCCAGTGATTTCGGGTTCGCCATGCAAATGCACCCGCATGACAAGGACACCGTGTACATCGTGCCCGTGGAGAGCGACGGGTTCCGGGCGGCGCCGGAGCGGAAACTGCGCGTGTACCGCACGAAGAATGGCGGCAAGAGCTGGAAGCCGTTGACCGAGGGCCTGCCGCAGGAAGGATCGTATGACCTGGTGCTCCGCGATGCGCTGACCGCGGATTCGCATGACAAGGTGGGTGTCTACTTCGGGACTCGTGCGGGCAAGCTATTTGCGAGCGCGAACGAAGGGTCGAGCTGGCGATCGATCAGCGACTCGCTTCCTTCCATCGTTTGCGTGAAGGCGGCGGTGGTGGGCCGCGCAAGCTGATGGTCACCTTCGAGCTGCCGAACGCACTGATGCCGTTTGCGCGCGGACTTGGTGAAGTGCGGGTGGAGGACGCGCGTGGCACGGTGCGAGAGGCATTGGTGAAGCTTGGCGCGACGCATCCGGGTATCGTCGAGCGCGTGCTCACCGAGCAGGGCGAAGTGCGCGAACATGTGAACCTCTTCGTGGGCGAGGAGAACATCCGCTTTCTCGGAGGGCTCTCGACGCCGGTGGCGGAGGGAGAGACGATCACGATCGTACCGGCGGTGAGCGGAGGATAGGCTTCACGGGCCTTGATGTCGTTTCGTGTGCCCTGATGTCCGCTTCGCGCGCCTTCGCGCTCGTTTCATGTGCCTTGGCGCTCATTTTACGCGCCTTCGTGCTGGTTTCGCGTGCCTTCGGCCGCGTTTCGCCTGCCTCGGTGCTCATTTCGCGCACCTCCCTGCTCGTTTCACCTGCCTCGGTGGTCATTTCCCGTGCCTCTGTGCTCATTTCGCGCACCTCCCTGCTCGTTTCACCCGTCTTGGCGTTCGTTTCACGTGCCTTGGTGCCCACTTCGCGTGCCTTCGTCCCCGTTGCGCGTGCCTCGGTGCTCTCTTCGCGTGCCTTCGCGCCCATTTCATCTGCCTCGATGGCGATTTCACGTGCCTCAATAGGGATTTCGCGTGGGGCAGGAGCCTTTCATTGCAGAATCATTGACGTTCATCGGATCCTGCAAGGCCGTCCATCGAACATCGAGCCGATTTGTCAGTGCACGATGGGTGTGCACTGAAGCCGCGAGGGCAATCACCGCACGATCATTGCATTTCGGATCACGATCGCTGATTCTCGCCATACGTCATTTGGCACTACCTATTCCATAAACACCATTCATCGCGTGATTGAAGCCTCCCCGGGCGACATCGTACGCCCGGCATCCCATGCGCTATCTTCGATATCCGGACGTGTCCCCCCGCGGAGAACCCCAATTGCCAAAGAAGCCGAACTACAACTTCGAGAAGAGCAGAAAGGAACAGGAACGTAAGAAGAAGAAAGAAGAGAAAAGGCAGCGTAAACTGGAGAACTCGAAGCACAACCCTGACGAGCCCCTGCCCGATAACCAATACGGGAATCCTGCCCCTCAGTCGGAATGATGTTCGCTCCGCGGTGAGGCCTGAGCCGCGCACTGTTTTCGCGGTCGTGCGTCGGCATCTGACCGCCGCTCTCGCCTCAACATTTGCTGCGACGCTCGTGCCTGCCCTCGCCGCCGCAACACTCGCTGCGACTCCCGCCGCCGCAATACTCGCTGCGACTCCCGCCGCCCCATTCGCGGCCGCAGCGCTCGAGGCGCAGGCCCCGCGCGCGCTGTCCGACTCCGCCTTTGCGCAGCTCGTGGCCAGCCTGTCAGAGCCGAACGGATATTTCGACACTGACAACCTGATATCGAACGAGGACTCGTACCTCCACTCCATCGGTACGCTGAGGCGCCTCGGGGTCACAGGCGGTGCATATCTGGGCGTGGGTCCTGACCAGAACTTCTCGTATATCGCCGCCATACGGCCGCGCGTGGCGTTCATTCTCGACATTCGCCGCGACAATGTGCTGGAACACCTGCTCTTCAAGTCGCTCTTCGCCCTCGCGCGCAATCGCCTGGAGTACCTGTGCCTGCTGTTCGGCGAGCCACCGCCGGCCGACACCACCGGCTGGGGCGCACGTGACATCGAGGCATTGCTCCGGTACGTCGATAGCGCGCGGACCGACTCGACCGCTGCGAGGCGCATTCGCACGCGCGTGCTCGATCGAGTGAAGCGCGCTTCGATTCCACTGTCACAGGCCGACCTCGAGACGATTGCCCGGTTTCATCTCACGTTCGTCTCGGAAGGCCCGGCCCTCCGCTTCACGACCTTCAATCGCCCCGCACGCCCGTACTATCCCGATTACCGGCGCCTTCTGCTCGAAACCGACCGCACGGGCCGCCGCGCGAACTATCTCGTGCGCGAAGCGGATTTCCAGTTCGTCAAGTCGCTCGAGGATCGCAATCTCGTCATTCCCCTGGTGGGCAACTTTGCGGGCGACAAGGCGCTCGCGGGGACAGCGCAATGGCTGCGCGCGCATGGCGAGACTGTCTCGGCGTTCTATACATCGAATGTCGAACAATATCTTTTTCGCGACGGCTCATTCCCGCGCTTCGAACAGAGCGTCGCGCAACTTCCTCGCGATGCGCGCAGCGTGATGGTGCGAAGCTATTTCATGGGCGGCCACCCACAGGCGGTGGCAGGGTACAACTCCGTGCAACTCGTACAGTCGCTGGACCGGTTCGTCGCGACGCAAGCAGCTGGCGGCTTCGCGAGCTACTACGATCTCGTGACGCGCAATCTGGTTGAGCCCTGACCGTTTGTGATGTGAGACTGGAGCCCTGACCTAGCGCTTCCGTGGACTAAGCGGTGAATACGCAATGCCATCCGACCAGGTTCCCGTCGGCACGTACGCCATGATGATGCCGTGTTCGAGGTCGATGGTCACGGCTCTGTTCCGCCCCTGAAGGGTCACGAACGCCCATCGTGAATTGCGTGAGACGGCAACGCCTTCCGGGGAGGCGGAGCCAGGAATCTCCGCCGTGGACAGCAGGCTGTCGCTCGGAACGGACACGACATGCCGCAACTGGCGACTCCGGGCATCGAAAATCCGGATCTCTGATCGCACCGGATCGGTGATGACCGCCAGCGCACCATCGGGCGTGATGGCAAGGCGGTACGGCATTCCGAAGCCACGAAGCGTGTCGGCGGCGAGGCGCGTGGTGGTATTGACAATCACCACGATGCTGTCCCGATTGCTGCCCACCCACACCGCGCCGCCGTCGGGTGCGACGGCGAGTCCCTCGTCCTGCCGCGCCGCCGCGATTACCACGGGCGCATCGGGCGCAGCGGGATCGAGCCGGCTGATCGTTCCGTCGGCGATGTTGGTCGTAAAAAGCGGTGATCCGCTCCGAGGCATCGCCAGCATGTGCGATGCGCGCCCATGCGTCGCGAGCGTCCGGACTACGCGATCGGTCCGGAGGTCAAGAACCAGGACCGCCTGGCTGACTTCGGAAGTCACGGCCAGCAGAGTGTCGCCGGGGAGAAACACCATGCCGTGCGGCCTGCGGTATTCTCCCAGGTCGATGGTTCGTGCGACTCGTATCGTGCTGAGATCGATCACCGTCAACGTGTTGCCGGGTTTTCCGCGCACGCCGTAGTTGCTGACCATGGCCCAGAGGCCGTCGTGTGAGGTTGCAACTTCATGCGGCCCCTCGCCCGTCGGGAGGGTCGCAAGCACGCGGCAGGAGGAGGCGTCAATCACGGTTGCCGTGTTGTCATTCATGTTGCTGACGACAATCGTGCCGGCCGGCGCATTGCGGAAACATGCCTGCTGCGGTTGCAGGGCGAGGCTTGCTGGGGCCGCCGTGATGGTGAGGAACGCCACACTCGCGGCCATCGCGAGAACGCCGGATAATGAGGGCATCTTCAGCGCCAGCGCTTTCTGATTCGCACGGTACGCTCCAGTTCGTCGGCGTTCTGCAGCACTTTCTGGCGAAGGTCGCGAGGGAGGGTCGGGTCGTCGGCGAGATACTTGCGCACGATTTCGAGGGCGGCCTCGCTCGTTTGCCCATTCAAGAATGCGCCGAGCCAGCCGCTCAGGAAAAAGATGCGACGGTTGGCCTGGATGAACGGCAACGCGCGCAAAGCAGCGGGAAGAAATGGCAACGTCAACTCCTGGTGCTCGACGGCGTTGAACGCGCCGAGGCTCCCACTGGCCCAATCTTCGTTCAGCGCCGTGTCGGAGAGGTAGCGCCTGAAATACTCCGACTTCACTGCGGCAGACTGGCGCGCCGCGCCGGCAACGAATGCACGCCGCCGGCCATCCGGCGTCGTGTCGCGCGCGCTCTGAACGCCAAGCGCCCGCTCGGCGCCCGGTGCGTCCAGCACCAGCAGGCGGTCCACCACTCCCCAGCGGGTGGGATCGCGCACGGGCTCGCCTGCGGCGGAGTCAGCGGAGAGAAGTGATTCGAGTCTGGTGATGCCACCGGGCGTTGCGGCCACCGCGACGAATGCGTCGAGATATCCCTTGCGTGAGCCGTATGGTCGCTTCGCATCACGCGCGCCCTCCCACAGGAGACGCTCCGCCTCGGGCCGGATCCGTTCGCGCTCTGCGAGCGAGACGTAGGCGCGGAGCGCACGTTCGAGCCGGCCGAGCAGGTTCGGCAGAATTTGCTCGTCGGACTCTCGAGGCAGCTCGGCGAGAGCCAGCCGCACGAACCGCGCGGGATCCATGCGTGCGTCCCGAACCTGGTCCCAGAGCGCGCCCCAGAGCATGGCGCGCAGGAATCCGTCGTTCACGCGGAATCCGCCGCCTTCGAATGCGCGTACGCTCGCGCTGTCCAGCAACGAGAGAAAGTATCCGTAGTCGCCGTCATTGGGATAGACGAAGAGCGGCGCGGGCTTTCCACGTGCTTCGACGACTTCGGTTACGGTCGTCGTCATCATTACGGGAATTCGAAGCACGGGTGGCGCTGGACCGTCACCGGTAAGCAGGGAGTTGCCCTCGTACCCCAGCGCCACTTGCGTGCGGATCGGCCACGCCGTGCCTCCCGATACAGTAGGCTGTGCGGGCTTCTGGACCAGCTCGAGTCTGGCGATTCGCCCGTCTCGCACCGTCATGCGCGGCTCCACTTCCGCCATGCCCGGCCGCAGCATGTAGTTCCTGCCGAACTCATCCAACGATGTGGACGCCGCCTTGCCTATTGCGCCCAGCAGGTCCTGCCACGTGGCGTTTGCGTACGCGTGCTCATTGAGAAAAGTCCGGACACCGGCGCGGAACACGGTATCGCCCACCAGGTAATTCAGCTGCTTGAGCACGCTCGGCGCCTTGTTGTAGACGATCGCTCCATACGCACTCTTGGCCTGATCGAGGTTGGCGAGCTCCTGCCAGAGCGGAGTTGTGCCCGTCGTCTGGTCGACGCCGTAGGCGGTTGGCTTGTTGCCCAGATAGAACATCTTCCAGGCATCGCTCGCGGGCTCGAGTTCGGCCAGGGCCTTCGCCGCCATGTACGTCGCGAATCCTTCCTTGAGCCAGAGGTCGTCGAACCAGCGCATGGTGACGAGATCGCCGAACCATTGGTGCGCGACCTCGTGCAGGATGGTCGAGAACCGGCCCAGTCGCCGCGGCAAGGTGGGACGCTCGCGAAAGATGAAGCGGTCCTCATTGAACATCACCAGACCCGGATGCTCCATGCCTCCGAAAGGGAACGCAGGCGAGAGCATGAGGTCGAATTTTTCGAAGGGATAGGACCGGCCGAAATACTGTTCCATCCAGGTGATCGCGCGGTGCGTAAGCGAGAGGAGCGAGTCGGTGTCCACTTCCTTCGCGCGCGATTTTCGGAAGTATGCATTGATGGTCCGACTGGCCACCGTGCTCGTCGCGTGCTGCCAAGGGCCCGCGGCGAAGGCAATCAGGTACGTGGAGAGCGGACGGGTCTCGGTGAAGAGGGTGTTGATTCGATTGCCAGTCGTGTCGGCGCGCGCAACGGAGCCATTGGCCAATGCTGTCCAGGCACGAGGCGCCGTGAGAGCGAACGTGACCTTTGCCTTGAGGTCCGGCTGGTCAAAGCAGGGGAACAGCTGGTTGGCATCCGCGGGGACCAGGAGTGTGTACAGATAGTCGCTGCCATCGGGATCGTGCGTGCGGATGATGCTTGCGCTGCTCGGTGCGATGTCGGAGACGAAATCGAGGTCGACCAGATTCTCGCCGGGCTTGAGCACGCTGGCGGGAATGCGCAGATGATCGTGATTGCTGCCGGTGTTGGCCGATTGCAGCGGCGTACCATTGGCGACGGCGCGGGTGAGGCGGCGTCCGCGATAGTCGATGACCGCGTCGTCGGCACCGGTGCGCTTGAATCGAACGGCCACGTGACCCAGTGCGGAGTCTGGTGCCGTGACGTCGAGGCTCAGGTCGTAGCGGACGTCGCTCACGGTCTTCGCGCGCCAGATCGCAAGCTCGTGAGAGACTCCGTGTGACATGTAGGACGCGATTCGGTCCGCACCTTGAGCCGGTGCTGAAACCGGACTGACCGCCGAGAAAGCGAGAATAGCGGCGGCCGGAACTACGAACGGGCTCGATCTGTAGCGACCGCTGGACAACCACGAGCGTGTATCACCCTTCATGTCATTAGATATGTGGGGATTGCGCGGGCTTCGGCGCGCATCTTGTCGCTATTGTGTGCCGGCGGTTCCGACCACGACCATCGCGCTGGTAGGCTGGGGAGATCCGCCGGCTGGTTCTTCCGTGACGGCTACGGCCTTCAGGGCGCCAGAATCGAGTGGATAGGTGGCCTGCACAAATGCGTCCCCACTGGGCGAGACTCCGAACGTTCCTGCGGAGATCTTCTTTGCGTCCGTCACCAGCCAAAGCTGATATGTGCGCCCGGGCTGGAGCGGCGCGAGCTTGTGGGCAATGAACGTCCACCGGTCGGTTGCCTTGTCCCAGAACATGAGCGCGTGCGGATTCCTTGTTTCGCTCGAACTCAGACCCACTACTCTCACCTGGGCGCCGGTGAGCGACGATACAAGCTGGTCACGCGCCGCAACAACAGCGCTGAGGGAGTCCAGGCGGCGCGAAGACGCCCGGTCGGCCGCCGCGAAGGCCGCACGCTCGCTCGATGTGTCGTTCCTGAGCTTCACCATGAACAGGAGCGATGCAGCGAGCGCGAGCGCCGCCACGGTGAAGACGGGCCCTGGCACGCCACGACCGCGTGAGACGGTCAGCGCAGGCGAGTCGGCAGGGGACACAGGCGCGCCGCCGGACCGCCGGCCGCGAAACTGGGCGTCTGTGGCACCGCGCGACAGGAGTCGGGCGCGTGTGCCGGCGCGTACACTTGCCGGCGTCAGCGCGGCGCGTACCTCCGCGCCCACCTCCTCGCGTTCGTCCCCGCCGTCGTCCGTCACGTCGCCCCCACGTTCAGGTCGCCCAGTCGCTCGCGCAACTTCTGGAGCGCGAGTCGCATGCGCGTTTTCACCGTGCCGAGCGGAAGACCAGTCCGCTCGGCGATCTCCGACTGACTCAGTCCCTCGAAATACGCAAGTTCGAGAGATTCCCGCTGTTCGGCGGGCAACGTCCGCAATGCCTCGCGGATGATCTGGCTCCGCTCACCCCGCTCTACGTCCTCAATTGGGCTGGACTCCACAGAAGCCAGCTGCTCCGAACCAGACTCGACCAGGTCGTCGATGCCCGCGTCATCGCGCGACCGCCGCATGGAGCGCAGGCGATCGAGCGCACGCGAGCGCGCAATGGTCAACAGCCACGTGCCCGCTCCGCCCCGCGCCGGATCAAAGCGCGATGCCTGACGCCATGCCTGCCAGAAGACGTCCTCCACGACGTCCTCCGCCTCCATCGAATCAGTCACCATACGAACCGCCGTCGTGCGCACCGTGTGCTCCCAGCGATCGTAGAACAGGCCGAGCGCCTGCTCGTCTCCCGCACCCATGCGGGCCACGAGCGCTGCATCATCCGGTGAGGCAAGCGATATGACTTGCCCCTGGACTGGATACGAGTTGGGGGGGTCGGGCGGATGCATGGGAAGAACATATCAAAAGGCGGCAAACAGGACAAAGCGGCGCCCCTTCCGATGTGCGACTCTTTCGGCCCGACGGCGATGTCACGAGATTCAGCGAACCTCTTCCCTTCTCCGAGGCATGCATGTCATCTCGCCGCCAGTTCGTCGGTACCACATCCGCGGTTCTCGCCGGCGCAGCCCTTGGAGCTGGGCGCATGCAGGCGCAACGTGCCGTTCCGGCGCAAGCCGGCGGCGACCTGCCACCAGCCATAAAGGCGCTCAAGTCGATGAAGGATCAGGCCAAGCCGATCGCCGTGGATGAACGCCGCGCGCGACTCGACAAGGCGCGCGCCCTGATGAAGGCCAATGGAATGAACGCGATGATGCTTACCGGCGGCACATCCATGGAATACTTCGCGGGAATCCGCTGGGGAGTATCGGAGCGTCTGCTGGCTGCGATCGTGCCGGTGAGCGGAAGCACGTTCCTCGTCACACCGAAGTTCGAGCAGGAGCGAGCCATGGAGCAGGCGCGCAATGGTCCTCTCGGAAAGGACACCGAAGTGTACGCCTGGGAGGAAGACGAGAGTCCGCACGTGGTCATTGCCAAAGGGCTCAAGGCGAGGAGCCTGGCGACCGGGACCCTCGGTGTGGAGGAGACGGTGCGGTTCGTCTTTGCCGATGGGGCGGGCGCGGCCCTGCCAGCCATGCAGCTAAAAAGCGCAACCATGATTACCGCGGGTTGCCGCGCGCAGAAAAGTGTGCACGAGATTGCGCTCATGCGACTTGCCAGCCAGGTGACGCTCAAAGCGTACGAAGCGGCGTGGAAGTCGCTGAAAGACGGGATGACGCAGAACGATTTCGCCGCGCTCGTCGCGGCGGCCCACCAGCAGTTGGGCTTCGAGGGATCGGCCGGCGTGCAAGTAGGAAAATACTCGGCCCTGCCCCACGGGTCGGCGACGCCACAGACCGTGCGTGAGGGCAGCATCCTGTTGATCGATGGTGGATGCCGGGCGGAGGGATATTGTTCGGACATCTCTCGCACTTTCGTACTGGGAAAGGCCACGCAGCGAATGAAGGATGTATTCGAGATCGAACATCGCGCACAGACGACGGCGGTAAAGACGGCCCGGCCCGGCTTGGCGTGTGAGGCGGTTGATGCGGCGGCGAGAAAGGTGATCGTCGACGGGGGTTCGGGCCGGACTACAAGTACTTCGGCCATCGCGTGGGGCACGGGATGGGAATGGACGGGCACGAGTGGCCCTATCTGGTTCGGGGGAACAAGCTGCCGCTTGCGCCTGGAATGGTGTTTTCGGACGAGCCGGGGATATACATCCCGGGCGAGTTCGGCATTCGGCTGGAAGACGACATGCTGATTACTGAGGCCGGGGCTGAGCTGCTCACGCCGCAGTCACCGGGCCTGGAGCAGCCGTTCGCGGTGGTCTAGCCGCAGAGAGGAATCGGCCAGACTGCCCTTTGCCGCGGAGTTTTTGTGGATTGTCGCCCGTTGGTCGCACGAATCGGACATTGCATAGCATTCTATTGCAATGCAATGCTTTACGGTGTACGTTCATGATTCATGAATCATGCCACAATAAGAAGTGAGACCAGATGAAACAACAGACGCTCAGGCCGAGCGATGTTGTTATCGCTTGCCAACTTACGATCTCGCATGGCATGCCGTTCGCGCAACTTGCGATTGAGACCGGAATAAGCGTCGGAGAGTGCCACAACGCCGTGCGACGCTTGGGCGCTGCCTCACTCCTGAACCCCATCGCGAGACGCCCGGCATCCGAGGTTCTCATTCGATTCCTCATCAACGGAGTACCCTATGCCTTTCCGGCACAGGTCGGGCCGCCGGTAGTCGGTGTGCCTACGGCACTCTCCATTCCCGTCTTTTCGGCGCTCGCGGCCGGTCAGGACACTTATGTCTGGCCGGATCTCGATGGCACCATGCAAGGCTTGGCCCTGACACCCCTATTTCCCCAAGCAGCGGAACTTCCGAGCCGAAATCCGGAGCTGTATGAGCTGCTCGCGATAGTCGACGCCCTTCGTGTGGGCCAGGTGCGGGAGAAGAAGTTCGCGGAAGAACTCCTCCAGCGGCGCCTCCAGAGGCGCCTCCTGCGACACGCCGAATGACGGTGCTGGCCGTGCCGATGCATCTGTCGAGCCGCGAACTCATCAGGATCGCAGCGGGCGCGATCGAACCGCTCCTCAACCGGGTGGTCTTTTCCGGCCGCCACGTGGCGGGGTATCTCATGAGCAACGCCGCCGGAGCGGCGTACGCGTCTACCTTCACAAGTGACGACACAGTGCGGGTGCTCTCAGCAGCGTCGCCCGACCGCGTGGCGGCTGACCTTCAGCGGCTGGGCCTGGCGCGTGGTACGCGAACGGCGGCGAGCGAGCAATGGAGGGTGGACGACCGCGTGACCATCGACCTGACGCATGTCCCGGGTGACGAGGGCGAGCGGGGAGCAATCTGGCTCGAGTACGCCTCGCTGCTCACCATGCCCGTCGCCATTCATGACGGGGATAAACAGCTGAACGTGCGCATCACCGGTGCCCCCGCCTTGCTGGCGCTCGACTGGTCGGCGTACCTGGCAAGCGGAGAGACTCCGCACGACAGTGGTGAGCTCGCCGACATCGTCGCACTCGTGGCCGCTCGAGCCGAACTGGTGGGTGAACTGGGCACGTCGCCGCCGGAGCTGCGGGACTTCGTCGGGGGCGAGACACGGCGATTCCTGAAGTACGATGGGGCGGAGCACGTGATTCGCGCCGCGCTCCCCAACGAGAACCGTTCCGCCGCGATGGTACAACGCGTCGCGGAACGCCTGGGCACCATGGCCGCGTGATCGCGCTGGTTCTTGTAGCGCAGCTCGCGGCCGCCGCGGTGCATGATACCGCGACGTATTCGTCTCCGGCTGTTCGCCGCCTGGTCGCCGAGGCGGCGAGGCTCAACGGCATCGTGCCCCCGTCGCTCGGACGCTATCACGCCATGCTCGAGACCGAGATCACCCTCGGGTCGCGCAACAGCGCGGGGATGGAGGTGGCGGAGTCGGTCGAGCAGATGGCGAGCGATCTGACATGGGCCCGTACCGGCGACTTCGAGCAGCACCTTGTCGGCTACCGATCGCAATCGCGTGGCGCCCAGTTCGCCTCGATCGGACTTTTTCGCTATCCATGGGTCGTGCCGTCCCTTTATGGCAACCGGCTCGCGCTTGTCTTCGGTCGCGATACCACTCGGCGCGGACCGCCACCGGCCGTGGCAGGAGGAGGAAGGGCGACGGATCCGGCGCAACGACCCGCCGGTGAACGCGTGACCACGTCGCGGCGTCAGCCCGGCACGACATACGCCATGCACCCGCTCGGCGCTGACCGCGAGCGCCTGTACCGGTTTAGCGGCGGTGACACTGTGGAGAATCTCAAGGTTGGCGATCGCGTAATTCGCATCGTCAAGCTCGAAGTGTTGGCCAAGGAGCCGCTCCCGCCGCGCACGACGGTCTTCACGGGCGAAATCGATCTCGATGCCGATCGCAAGCACATGGTGCGCATGCGCGGCACGTTCGCCACCACCGTGCCGACGCCTGCGGGTCCGTTGCGCGTTCTTGCGATATCGCAGCTGGAGGGAGCGATTTTCGTAGAACTCGTGAACAGCGAGGTGAATCAGGAATACTGGCTTCCGTCGTACCAGCGAGTCGACGTCCATGCGGTGGCCGCGACCGCGGGTGACGCGAAGGCGGTGTTCCGGATCGTCTCCCGATTTCACGACTACATGGTCACGCTGCCGGAAGGCACGCTCGGTATTTCGGCCACCGACACGTTGCGCGCGCGGCCGCACGTGCTGAGCATCGCACCCCGGGATTCGCTCGCGCGATTCAACGCGTGGCACGAGGAAATGGGTGTGGCGTCGGCATCGGTGAATGCCGACGACTTCGACGACGTGGCGCCGCCGCGGTGGCGCGCAACCGGGACGCCGTTCGTCCGGCTGCAGGTCGAGCGACTCAGTGATCTGGTGCGGTTCAATCGCGTGGAGGGGCTGTTCACGGGACTCGGCGCGAGCGCACGAATGCGCGACGCAGCTCCGGGGCTCACATTGCGCGCGCTGGCCGGCTATGCCTGGGCGGAGGGCACAGTGCGTGGGCGCGCCAGCGCGGAACTCGATCGCGGCGAGTGGACGTACCTCGCACAAGCCGGCCGCTCGCTGGACATGACAAATGATTTCCGGAATCCCTTCACACAGGGACTGACGGTCGGCTCCTTGTTCGGCATGGACGACTTCGACTATGTGGACCGGTACAGCGCCGGTGCGGCGGTAACACGCACGCTTGCCAGGCGGCGTGCGCTGGCGCGTCTCGAAGTCGGTTGGGCCGACGATCGCCCGGCGGTGGAGCACCTGACGCATTCACCTTTCGGGCGGAGCGAGTATCTCGCGAACCGCGGCGTGACACCGGGCCAATACCTGCGTTCGGCAATCATCCTGCAGTGGCGTCCAGACGTGTCGGCCGAGTTCATGAGGCCCGGGTTTGGCGCACACCTGGCGTACATGCGGGGCGACGGGGAGCTGAACTTTCAGCGCGCCGAGTTGATGCTCAACACGCGTCGGAACACCGGGCGCTGGACATTCGCTTCGCGCCTGGATGCGGGCACCGTGCTTGGTACTCCGCCGCCGCAACAGTTGTTCGAGCTGGGAGGGCAGAACCTGCCGGGATACGATTACAAGGAGTTCGCGGGGGATCAGGCCGTGGTGCTGCGGGGGATCGTGATGTATCGGCTGAATGTCCTTCAGGCGCCATGGCGCCTCACACAGAGATTCTGGCTCCCGGCTCCCGCCCCTGCACTCTCGGTGGCGCTGCAGTCGGGCTGGACCGGTGTGTCGAACGATGCGGCGCGCGCGGCGATAACCCGGCTCGGGACCAAACTCGTTGTGGATTCGCTGGGGAGAGCGTTCTCAGCACCGGTCTCGCGGGTAACAGGAAATGCGATGGGGTCGGTCGCGCTGGGTATACGCGTGTTCGGCGGGTCAGTTGGCCTGAGCCTGGAACGGGCGGTGGACCACGCGGCTCCGTGGCGGTTCAGGGTGGAGTTCGGGCAGGACTAGAACTCCCCAACCATCTGAATCTCCGTTTCCAGCTGATGCCCCAGCTTTTCCGACACGCACTGCCGGGCGTATTCGATGAGGGCGCGCACGTCCGCGGCCGTCGCTGCGCCAAGATTCACGATGATGTTCGCGTGCATGTACGAGATCTGAGCATTGCCAATGCGATGCCCCTTGAGACCGCATTGATCGATCAGGCGCCCGGCCCCCACGCCTTCAATCTTCTTGAAGATGGATCCCACACTGGGGTGATATTCGAGCCACGGATGCCGGGACCCGCGCCAGCTCAGATTCTCCTGCATGATCCGGTGCATGGCGGCAGGGTCAGCCGGCGAGAGACGGAACGTGACCGCCAGGGCAATCTCGCCGGAACCGTGCAGCCGGCTGGTGTCATAGCCGAACTGCATCGCGGCGCGATCGACCGTCTGTCGGCCGCCATTGGCCGCAAGGAGCTCGACGGACTCCACGATCTCCGCAATGAACATCGTTCGCGCGCGCTCGGGCGCGGGCGAGAGGAAATGCAGGTTTTGCCAGACCGCGCCCCCAACGGTGCTGGGGATGCCGACGTAGTGCTCGAGTCCGGAGAGGCTTCGTTCGACGGCGATTCTGATCAGGTCCGACACGACCGTTCCGCTTTCGGCGCGGATCTGGCCGGCAGCCGGGAACTCGACGTGAGCGGCGGTGTTTCGAATGACCAGACCGCGCACGCCGCGATCTCCAATGAGAATGTTCGCGCCGAGTCCGAGGACGAAGAACGGAACGTGAGCCGATCTCGCGGCGGCGACCGCAAACGCCAGGTCATCGGCCGAAGTGGCATCGTAGAACAGGTCGGCCGGGCCACCGATCCTGAACGTCGTAAAGGGCGCGAGTGTAACGTTCGTGCGCAGGCGTTCCGGGACGAGTGACTGACGCAACGCGGAGACGGCGGCTGACATGATCGGAGAAATCAAAGGGCGGAGCGAGATGGGCGCCAGCGCGGCGCACGCGGGAGTCACAACGCGGTGCCGATGGTGCTGCGCCCGGCGTTGGGCGAGGCTTGCGGCCGTGGTGCTGCTGTCTTTAGCGCCCGCCCTCGCGCTCGCGCAACGTGCGGAACTCGAGAAGATCATCCAGCGCCGGGTGCTCCCCAACGGTCTCGAGGTGATCGTCGTCGAGAACCACGGCGTGCCGCTTGCCACTGTCGAAATCACGGTGCGCAACGGGTCGTTCACGCAGCCGCCGGAGTACGCGGGGCTCGCCCACATGTACGAACACATGTTCTTCAAAGCGAACGACACGTATCCCAATCCCGACCAGTTTATCGACCGTGCGTCGGAACTCGGCGCCGTCTTCAACGCCTCCACGCGTGAGGAACAGGTCAACTATTACCTGACCCTGCCCTCCGATTCACTCGAGGGGGGCCTGCGATTTCTGGCGGCCGCATTGCTCGGGCCGAAGTTTCGCGCCGATGAACTCGAGCGCGAACGCCAGGTGGTGATCGGAGAATATGACCGCAACGAATCACAGCCGGGATTCCGCCTCGAACAGGCGATGGGCAAGAAGTTGTGGGGCGACCAGTGGAGCCGGAAGAACGTCATCGGCGACCGTCAAGTGATCCTCGGCACGACGCCCGACAAGATGCGGACGATTCGTGACCTGTATTACATCCCGAACAACTCGGTATTGATCATCTCGGGTGACGTGAATCCGGGGCGCTCGTTCGGGATGGCCGAGCAGATCTTCTCCCTATGGCGCAAAGGCGACGACCCCTTTGTGAAGAATCCCCTCCCACCGATTCTGCCGCTCGCGAAGAATGAGGGCCTCATCGTGGATGAGCCGGTCAATGCCGTAACGGTGGAAATCCAGTGGCACGGCCCAAGCGTGCGGAAGGATGAAGCTTCGACGTTCGTCGCCGATGTGTACTCCGACGTGCTGAACAACCAGCAGTCGCGTTTTCAGAAGAAACTGGTGGATAGCGGCCTCTGGCAAGGCGTGATTGTGAATTACTACACGCTCAACAACGTGGGCCCGATCACGGTGAGCGGCCAAACGACGCCCGAAAAATTGCGGGCGGGCATGGCAGCCCTGTTTGTGGAACTCGGCCAATCGGTGAAACCGGGTTATTTCACGCAGGAAGAGCTAGAGGCCACCAAGGCGAATCGCGCCGTGACGACGGCATTTGGAATGGAACGAAGCTCGGAATTCTCGCACACCATCGGGTTCTGGTGGAGCGTCTCCGGGCTGGAGTACTACATGAAGTACAACGACGAGATGGCCAGGCGCACGGCGGCGGACCTTCGCGCCTACGCGAACAAGTACATCATCAGCCAGCCGCACGTGACGGGCGTGATGATGACCGCCGTCGACCGCAAGCGCCTACGGCTGACCGAAGACGAACTCGTCAAGATGGGTACGGTGGTTCCGTGAGACGCCTGTGCGCAGTTCTCGCGTTCGCGGCGACATCCGGGGGCGCGCAACAGGACTCGACGACGACGTCATACATACTGGACGGCGTACGCGTGATTCACCGGCGCACGAACGCCAGCATTGTGGTGGCCAACCTGTACCTTCTGGGCGGTGTGCGGCAGGCCACGGCCGAGACGGCGGGCCTCGAGAGCTTCCTGCTTGCGGTAACCGAGCGGGGAACCCAGAAATACCCCAAGGATGTTTTGCGCCGCGCGATGGCGCGCACGGGCAGCGAGATCATCGTCCTGCCGCGCGAGGACTGGACGGTGGTAGGGGTGCGCACGACCATGAGCGAACTCGACTCGACGTGGGCAATATTTGCCGAGCGTCTGATGCATCCAACGCTCGACCCCGCCGACGTAGAGTTCGTGCGGGAGCTCCTGCTGAGCGGCGTGCGCCAGCGGACGGACAGTCCCGACGCAACACTAGAATACCTCGCCGACAGCGTCGCGTTCGCGGGACATCCGTACGCCCTCTCACCGGCGGGCGAGGAGCGTTCGCTCGCGCGCATCACGCTCGCGCAGCTCCGGGCCTATCACGACCTTCAGTTCGTGACATCGCGCATGCTTCTCGTGGTGGTCGGCAACGTGCCGCGGGCAAAGGTGGAGGCGATGGTGCATGCGACGATCGGGCGGCTGCCGGCGGGAACATATGCGTGGACGATGCCCGACACCCTGCCGACACGTACACCAGACGTGGCCTTCGCACGGCGCATGCTTCCCACGAACTACATCCAGGGCTACTACGCGGGCCCGCGGGCGAACTCGCGCGACATGCCGGCCCTGCGCGTGGCTGCCGCGGTTCTTGCGGGCCGGCTCTTCACCGAGATTCGCTCGAAACGCAACCTCACCTATGCCGTGAACGCGAGCCTGCGCGACCGCGGAGTGACGTCGACGGGTCTCTATGTGACGACCACGTCGCCGGACACCACGATCGCCCTCATGAAGGTCGAAGTTCGAGCAATGCAGGCGGCAGCCGTCGACACGCACCTGCTCCGGCCGCTGGTGCAGCAGTTCATCACGGAGTATTTCCTGGATAACGAGACGATCACCGCACAGGCGGATTTTCTTGCGCGGGCGCAGCTCTATTTCGGCGACTATCATGCGAGCGAGCGGTTCGTGGCCGACCTGCGAGCCGTGACGGGTGCCGACGTGCAGCGAGTGGCGCGCAGGTATTTCAGGAACGCGCGTTGGGCGTATGTGGGCGATCCGGCGCGCGTGCGGCGCGAACGTCTGCTGACGTTCTAGCTGTCGCTACCGGAGAGGTTGTTACGCCGAAAGACGGCTGATCGGCGGTCGGCGGCCGTGCACAGTGTGAGGTCGTATGTAGTTGTACGTTGTGAGAAAAGGCTTCAGCGCGCCAGCTCGCGCCCGGGATGAGCGGTAGGGT
>DASZZO010000202.1:0-1858 GCA_035544915.1 Gemmatimonadaceae bacterium
GCTATTACCGCAGGGTGCTGCAGCGCTGGCTGGGCGAACGGCGGCTGCCGTCGATCCGGGTGCTGGAGTTGGGCTCGTATCACGCGATCGTCGCGTGTGTCGCGTCGGGCACGGGCATCGCACTGGCGCCCGAGTCGGTGCTCGAAACCGTGCAGCACGCCACCGTCACCCGGCACGCACTGCCCAAGGTGCACAGCGATGTCGTGACGCCTCTTATCTGGCGCGCGTCCGAGCAGTCGCCCGCGTTGGTGGCCCTGCGTGACTTGCTTGTCCGTCAGCGCAGTACCGCGAAACCGGCAAAGCGGATAGCTGCGCGTTGACGTGCCCTTAGCGCCTGCCGTCCGGTCGCCGCAGTTTGGGCGGGCCGACTAGCAGACACGCGCTCGAACAGTAGTCGCATGCATCGGCGCACGTGTCACACGCTTCGATACATGATTGATACCGCTGGGGGCCCCATGGTGTTGCTCCTTTAGCAGCAAACCGGATCCGGCTCGACCAGCGCCCCGCCAGCAAGCTGCTCGCGCCACCCGTTGGAGACGAAACGCACTGGAAGCACGTCTCACATGAGCGTGCACGCCTCTTTGAATTTGAGGCGAGGACTCCGTGGAAGAACGCACTCCTGATTGAAGACTGAGGCGGTATGTTAACGCTCTTGAGCAAGACACGGCTGTGTGCGCCAGTCTCCTCGAAGGGGGCCCGAGCGCTCGTGCGTTCGACTTTAAGGGCGGCCCTGATCCGTCAAAGAGGCGCGACGCGCAAACAGAGTCCTCAGTCGCGGTCGCATTGCAATGATATCGGTCGGTGAAAAGTGAAGCCTCGGCGGCTAACCCCTGACGAGTCGAATGAGTGTGATCTCCGATGGAACACCAAACCGCATCGGCGGCCCCCAATACCCCGTACCGCGATTGATATAGACCCACATGCGGCCCAGCCGATTCAGACCCGCGGTGAATGGTTGCTGCAAGCGCACGAAAAGATTCCACGGCCAGAATTGCCCGCCGTGCGTGTGTCCGGACAGTTGAAGGTCATAACCTGCATCCGCCGCGGAAGAAGCGGAGCGCGGCTGGTGAGCGAGCAGGACCTTTAGAGCGCCCGTCGGAGCGCCCTTGACCGCCCCGTGCGGGTCACTCTTGTGCGAGGGGTCAAAGTGATGCGCGGAGTAGTCCGTCACTCCTGCCACCGCGACCTTCGCACCGTCGTGGTCCAGCACGACATGCTCATTCAGCAGCACCCGTGTGCCCAGTCGCCGCAGTTCGTGGATCCACGCGTGAGCGCCGGAATAGTACTCGTGGTTACCCGTGACGATGTAGGTTCCGTGTCGCGATTCAAGCCTCCCGAGCGGCTCGGTATGATGCGCGAGCTCCCGCACGCTGCCGTCGACGACGTCGCCAGTGATCGCAACCATGTCGGCACTCAGGCGATTCACTCGATCGACGATCGCCTCCACAAAATTCCGTTTGATGGTGGGACCGACGTGGATGTCGCTGATCTGGGCGATTGTAAAGCCCTCCAGCTGTGGCGGAAGATCGGCCAGCGGCACTTCCACGTCGACAACAGGGGCGACGCGGCGCGCCATGAAGAATCCGACCAGAGTGATGACCGGTGTGAGCACCATCACTCCGATGGCGGAACTGCGAATCCAAGCACCCTGCCCTTGCGGCGCCAACACAAGGGTAGAAATTATGAGGCTTACTTCGCGAACCAGAGCCAAGACCAGCAGCCACGAGAAGAAGCCCATCGTGAGGAACGGAAGCAAAACCGACCACGCGCCGCGGTCCCCGCGTGTCCGGAAGCTGTTGGGTAGCAGCCACAGGCACATTGCAAGCATTCCCGCGCCCAGAACCTGGATGACGGCGCC
>DASZZO010000203.1:0-14498 GCA_035544915.1 Gemmatimonadaceae bacterium
CGCCGCGCGTGGCGCTCACGGAGAAGGAGCGTGCCGACCTGCTGTTCGGTGTGAAGGTGGAGTTCGCCGACACGACCGGAATGCTGAAGGCCGGCCTGCCCATTACGGTGCGCATCGACGCGCCCCCGCCGTCACCGGCCAGACCGTGAGCAGCAGCGCGGCTGCGGCGCCCGCCGCGGGACTACCACCCGCGGTCGAGACCGTGGGGCTTCGCAAGACGTTCGGCCCTCTGGTGGCGGTGGACCGGCTCGACCTGACGATCCATCGCGGCGAAGTGTTCGGCCTGCTGGGCCCCAACGGCTCCGGCAAGACCACGACGATACGCATGCTGTGCGGCCTGCTCACCCCCTCAGCCGGGACGGCGGTGGTCGTCGGCCACGACGTGGCGGCCGATCCCGAGGCGGTGCGCATGAGAATCGGCTACATGTCGCAGCGGTACGGACTCTACGACGACCTCACCGTGGACGAGAACATCAAGTTCTACGCTACGGTTTACGGCCTGCACGGCCGCGCGCGCACCGAGCGTCTCGAGGCGCACATGCGAGACATCGGCATTACCGAGTTTCGTTCGAAACTTGCCGGGACCCTCTCTGGCGGCTGGAAGCAGCGCCTGGCCCTCGCGTGCGCCACCGCGCACGAGCCCGAGATGCTCTTCCTCGACGAGCCCACCGCCGGCGTGGACCCCGCCGCACGTCGCGCATTCTGGACGTCCATCTATGACCTCGCCGCGCGGGGCACCACGATCCTCGTGACCACGCATTACATGGACGAGGCCGAGCGCTGCCAGCGACTGGCGTTCCTCTCGCGCGGTCACCTCATCGGGCTCGGCACGGTGAAGGAAATTCTTGCGCAGTTCAAGCAGCCGACGATCGAGGACGTGTTCATCGAGCTGCAGCGCCGCGATGAGGGTGCCGCGGCGTGACCGTCATCCAGCGCCTGCGCTATTCGCGCTTCTGGCCCATGCTCTGGAAGGAGTTCATCCAGATGCGGCGCGACCGGCTCACCTTCCTGATGATGACGGGATTACCGGCCATACAGCTGCTCCTCTTCGGCTATGCCATCCAGACCGATGTGCGGCACCTGAAGACGGTCGTGCTCGATGAATCGCGTACCGCCGAAAGCCGCGCCCTCGTGACCGTAATGGCGAATACGGGAAACTTCGACGTGATCGGCCAGGTGGCGAACCGCGACGGTATCCGGATTGCGATCGAGAATGGCGAGGCGAACGCGGCGCTGGTCATTCCGCCGGATTATGCACGTGATGTCATGCGGGGCCGCACCGCGACCGCACAGATGATCGTGGACGCGGCAGATCCACAGTCCTCTGCTGCCGCCATCTCGGGCGCGCAACTCGCGGCCCAGGTGCGCGCCACGCAGATCGTCGGCGAGCGGCTCAGCATCGCGCCCCCGCTCGACATGCGCGTGCGACCGTGGTTCAACCCGGCGCAGCGGAGCGCCGTTTTCATTGTGCCCGGAGTGATCGGGATTCTCCTCACCATCACCATGACGCTCATCGCGGGCATCGCCGTGGTGCGCGAACGGGAACGCGGCACGCTGGAACAACTCGTCGTGACGCCCATCGGCAAGACGAGCCTGATGCTCGGCAAGCTCATCCCCTTCGTGGTGGTCGGCTACGTGCAGATGACGGTGGTGATGGGGCTGGGCAAGCTGATCTTCGATATCCCGGTGCGCGGGAGCGTGATCCTGCTCTATGCACTCACCGTGCCCTTCATCGTGGCGAGCCTGGGCGTGGGTCTCTTCATCTCCACTTTCGCGCGGAACCAGGGGCAGGCGATGCAGCTCGCCTTTTTTTTCATGCTGCCGAACATCCTGCTTTCCGGATACATCTTCCCGCGCATGGCGATGCCGGAGCCGGCGCAATGGATCGGCCTGGCGCTCCCGCTGACGTATTACCTGAAGGTGCTCCGCGGGATACTGCTCAAGGGCGTGGGCTTCGGGGAACTCTGGCGGCCGACTGCGGCGCTTGTCGCGTTGGCGCTGGTGCTCCTCGCAGTGAGCGTGCGGCGGTTTACGAAAACGATCGACTGAGACCAGCGAGGATCAGGCGACCGATGGCGCCGGACTCACCGCCGCGTTCGCCGGCCGGGCCAGCGCAATGCCTTCGAGTTCCATGCGCGTGTAGACCTCGAGCAGGATTGCCTGCCGCACATCGAACGCATAATTGTAGTCGGGGTGCGGAATGAGGATGGCCGTTTCGACGTCGAAGCCCAGCGGTCCGGGGCCCACGAAGTGCGTGCGCTGGAGATTCGCACGCGATTCGGCGCCCACCACGTCGGCGATGATCACCGGCACGCGCGCCAGGCGCGCGACCCCCGTCCCGGGCGCAACCGAGATGGTGAACACCATTCGCCGGCCTTCACGACGGGAGTAGTTCCGCAGCCGGCTCTTCAGCAGATCCGTGTTCGAGAACACCACCTGCTCGCCATTGATGCTTCTCACGCGCGTCGTCTTGAGCCCGACGTGCTCAACGTTGCCCTCGAATTGGTCCACGGCGATCGCGTCGCCCACCATGAACGGCTTGTCGAGCACGATCGAAAGCGCGGCGAACAGGTCGCCGAGAATGTTCTGCAGCGCGAGCGCGATGGCAATGCCGCCCACCCCGAGCGTGGCGACGAGCCCCGTGACGTTCACCCCGATGTTGTGCAGGGCGACGACCGCCACCACGAGGAACGTCAGGCCACGAAGTCCGTAACTCAGCGCGGCCAGAGTCGTGCGGTCGACGTTGCCACGCCGGGCCGCGTAGTGACCGACCCAGTGTTCGATCAGCCGATCGGCCGTTCGGAGGCTCTGCAGCACGAGCACGGCCGCCGCCGCCCATTTCAGGCCGAGGCGCAAGGAATAGAGCAAGTCGAGCGACAGAAGCCCCAGGCTCAGCGCGGCGATCGCCACGTAGCTCTCGCGGATGCTTCGGACCAGCTCGACCACGAGGTCGTCGGCGATGGTCGGCGTTCGCGCCGCCAGTTTCTCGAGACGGCGCACGAGCACACCGCGGAACAGGCTTACGAGCGCCCATGCCAGCAGCGCGCTGCCGATGGCGTAGGCCCAGCTGCTCAGTGGGTTCGCGAAGACGACCCGATTCATGCCGAAGAGTTGAAGAAATGCATCGGAAACTCGATGCGGAGCGTATGTATAATACGGACGGTCGTTCCACGGAGCCGATGATGCTGATACGCCGCACCGATTACATCAAGTCGTCCGAGATCACTCCCGAGTCACTCTATCTCAGCCGTCGCGCCTTTCTGTCGGCGGCTGGCGGGCTCGCAGCGGGCGGCCTCGCGGGCGCCCTCGCGGGTGTCGCACGGCCGGCGTGGGGCGAGGCTGCGCCCGGCCAGGAGCCGCAGCCCACAGGAAAGGCGTACGGTCTGCAGAAGGATGACAAGCCCACACCTTGGGAAGACGTCACGACGTACAACAACTTCTACGAGTTTGGCAGCGACAAGTCGGATCCGGCGGCAAACGCCAAGGCCTTCAAGACACGTCCATGGACGATCAGGGTAGACGGCCTGGTGAATAAACCCGCCGACTACCAACTGGAGGACTTCATCAAGCCCTCCACGCTCGAGGACCGCATTTACCGCCATCGGTGCGTGGAAGCGTGGTCCATGGTGGTTCCCTGGCGGGGGTTGCCTCTCGCTGACGTGCTCAAGCGCGCCGACCCCACCTCAAAGGCGAAGTTTGTGGAGTTCACGACGATCCTCGACCCGCGCCAGATGCCGGGTCAGCGCACCGGCATGCTCAGCTGGCCGTACACAGAAGGCCTGAGGCTCGACGAGGCGATGCATCCGCTGACACTGCTGGTGACGGGTCTCTACGGCCGAACGCTGCCCAACCAGAACGGTGCGCCCCTGCGCCTGGTGGTGCCGTGGAAGTACGGGTTCAAGGGCGCCAAGTCGATCGTGCGCATCCGGCTCACCGACACGCAACCGCAAACCGCGTGGAACCGGAGCGCTCCGCAGGAATACGGGTTCTATTCGAACGTAAATCCCGAAGTGGATCATCCGCGCTGGAGCCAAGCGTCGGAGAAGCGCATTGGCGTGTTTTTCCGGATCAAGACGCTGATGTTCAACGGGTACGCCGACCAGGTGGCGTCGCTCTACACCGGGATGGACCTGCGGAAGAACTATTGACCGCAAACGCCGGACACGAGGCTGCGAGCGAGACCACCCGCGAGAATTGGATTGAGATCCACCGGCGCATCCGCCCGGTTCGCGAGCCGCGCTGGTTTCCCGTTCTGCTGATCATCGCGGCCTGCGTCCCGGCGGCGTTGGCCCTCGCTGGAATGGCGTCGGACATCATTGCCAACACGCGCTTCTTCGGGTCCCACCCCGTGAAGGAAGGCGAGCATTTTCTCGGCGAATGGACGTTGCGGTTCCTCATCGCTACGCTCGCCGTGACGCCACTGCGGCAACTGCTCGGCTGGAACTGGCTCGCCAAGCACCGGCGGACCATGGGACTGTTCGCGTTCGGTTACGTCATGCTTCACTGGCTGACCTACGCGCTGCTCGACGTGCAGCTCAACTGGGGTGATCTGCTGAAGGACCTGGTGAAGCGCCCGTACATCATGATCGGGATGGCCGCGCTGGTGCTCATGCTGCCACTCGCCTTTACCTCGACGAAGAACATGATCCGGCGGCTTGGCGGAAGACGGTGGTATCGGCTGCACCAACTGGTCTATCTCGTTCCAGTACTCGGCGTGACGCACTACTGGATGTCGGTGAAGGCCGACGTCACTGATCCGCTCATCTTCGCGACGATCTTTGCCGTACTCTACGCATACCGGATCTGGAAATGGTGGGCGCGCAGGCAAGCTGTGCCGCCGCCAGCGCCGGGGTTGCGCGCGGCTTCGTGAAGAATCCGGAGGGCAGAAGCGGCTACGTGGTAGTTGCGCCGGGGCTCGAAGCGATCGTCACCGCGGAAATGCGCGCCATCGGTCTCATGCCAGATGCGAACGAACTCGGGGGCGTCGGGTTCACGGCGCGTGATGACCAGCTCTTTGCTGCCAATCTGCATCTGCGGACGGCGAGCCGTGTACTGGTCCGGGTGGCGGAGTTCCGGGCGATGGCATTCCACGAACTCGAACGACTCAGCAAGGGCGTTCCCTGGGAGAACTTCGTCCACGAGGGGGGCGCGGTGCGGCTGCGAGTGAGCTGCCACAAATCGCGCCTGTATCATTCCGACGGCGTCGCCCAGCGCGTGGCGGCTGCCATCGCGAAGCGCGTGAAGGGTGCGACCGTGTCCGTAACCGCGCGCGATTCCGAAGCTGACGCGAAGGACGCATCAGGCGAGCATCCGGCCCAGCTCTTCGTCGTTCGACTCCATCGGGACGTGTGCACCATAAGCGCCGACAGTTCCGGCGAGTTGCTGCACCGTCGCGGGTACCGGCAGGCCACCGCCAAAGCGCCGTTGCGCGAGACGCTCGCCGCCGGGTCGTTGCTCGCGCTCGCGTGGGACGGGACGCAGCCATTGCTCGATCCCATGTGCGGCGCCGGCACGATCGCCATCGAGGCCGCGCTGATTGCGCGGCGCATCGCGCCGGGCATCGCGCGCGCCTTCGCATGTGAGCGGTGGCCTTGCATTGACGCGTCGGGCTTCAATGTGCTGCGGGACGGGGCGCGCTCACAGGCTCTCGCACGGGCGCCGGTGGCTATCATCGCCTCGGATCGGGACGCCGGTGCCATTGTCGCCGCTCTTTCCAATGCGGCTCGCGCGGGAGTGGCGAACGACATTGAGTTCTCCAGACACGCGGTCTCTGCCGCGCGCGTGCCGGACAACCGGGGGCTCCTCCTCACGAATCCGCCCTATGGAGCACGGGTTGGAGATCGCAAAGAACTCCGCAGCCTGTATGCGCAGTTGGGCAACTTTGCGAGGGCGAGGTTACAGGGATGGACGCTGGCACTTCTCTCGGCTGATCGGATGCTCGAGGCGCAAGTGAAGCTGCCGCTGGCTGAGGCGATCCGGTTCAGGAACGGCGGGATTGCCGTGCGGGTCGTAACGGCGCAGGTGCGTGTGTGAAGGGTGAAGTCTTGGGCGGGTTTTCAGCCCGATCTCGATGAGCTTGGGTCCACCGCCTCTCGAACGCTGTTACTTTTCCTCCATGCCAGAACCCGCCTTCAGCGTCTTCAACGACGGATATGCCGCTGAGGTCTATGAGGCGTACCGCATCGATCCGAATTCGGTCGATGAGTCGTGGCGGCAGTTATTCCGGTTTGCCGAACAGGTGGGCGGTCCCGCGGCGATCGTGTCCGCCCCCCCGTCCGCACCGGGTGCGCCGGTCGCATCCGTCCCACCGGCCGCACCCTCCGCGCAGTTCGAACCCGCCGAGCTCGCCGAAGAACTTCCGGCACGCGCTGCGCCAACCAGGCCGGTCATCGAGACGGAACCCGCTGCCCGGTCTGCTCCTGCCACACGCCCCGCACCCGCCGAGCCTCCGACACCCGTAGCGGCCACCGCCACGGATGCGGACGCGACGGCCAAACAGCAGGCGTTCGCCCGCACGGTCGTCGGCATTTCGCGCTATCTGAATTCCATTCGCCGGTACGGCTATCTCGCGGTGCAACTCGACCCGCTCGGCTCGCCGCCGCCCGGCGCTCGCGAACTGACGCTCGAGCACTACGGGATTGTCGAGACGGATCTCGAACGCGTCACCGGCGCGGCCCTGGGCTTTCCCCACCTGCGCACGGGGCGCGACGTAGCCGACCGCCTGAAATACCGGTACACGCGAAACCTCGCCGTGGAGTTTGTACACTGCGGCACCGAAGACGAGCGTCAGTGGTTTCGCGAGGTCTTCACGGCCGAGCAACTCACACGCCCGCTCACCGCCGACGAGAAGAAATCACTTCTCACGCGCCTTACCGAAGTGGATGGCCTCGAACGGTTCATCGGGCGGGCGTTCGTCGGGTTCAAGCGCTTTTCCATCGAGGGTACCGACGCGCTCGTACCGATGCTTGACACGGCCGTTGAGGAATCCGTTCGATCAGGCGCGCGGCACGTGGCCATCGCCATGTCACACCGCGGTCGCATCAACGTGCTCGCGCATGTGCTGGGAAAGCCGGTGGACCACATCTTCAACGAATTTCAGGGCCGGCACGATCATATCGCGGGGGCCTCGACGGGAGATGTGAAGTACCACCTGGGCTTCGAGGGGGCGCGCGTTACGCGCCACGGCCATGTGGTCCATCTCTCGCTCGTGCCGAATCCGAGTCACCTCGAAATCGTGAACCCTGTGTTGCAGGGCTATGTGAGGGCGCACCAGCGCCAGAGCGAGTCTCCCGCTCAGCGCGACGACAGGGCGGTGGTCCCCATCTGCATCCATGGCGATGCGGCGTTCCCCGGGGAGGGCATCGTGGCCGAGACGTTCAATCTCGCGCGACTGGCCGGTTTCGACGTAGGCGGTACGCTGCACATCATCGTGAACAACCAGATCGGGTTCACCACGGATCCTCGCGACGCGCGCTCCACCCGATTCGCGAGCGATCTCGCGAAGGGGTTCGAGATGCCCGTCGTGCACGTGAACGCTGACGATGCCGAAGGGTGCGTCATCGCGATGCGCCTCGCCGTCGCGTATCGGACGCAGTTCGCGCGTGACTTTCTTGTCGACCTCGTGGGCTACCGCAGGCATGGCCACAACGAAGGCGACGAACCCACGTACACGCAGCCCCAGCTGTATGCGCGCATCAAGACGCATCCGACCGCCAGGCAGGTGTGGGGCGAGCGCCTCGTGCGTGAGGGCCTTGTGACGCAAGCCTACGTGGACGCGGCGGACCAGACGGTGGCGGCGAACTTCCAGGCGATCATCTTCGGCTCGAAGGATGCGGTGGACGCGCCGGCGATCCCGCCCGCCGAGCAGGAGACGGCGGAGGATCCCCCCGTGACCGCCGTTCCCGCCGCCCAGCTGAAGGGGTTCAACACCGTTCTGCTCACCTGGCCCGGCTCCTTCCATCCGCATCCCCGGCTCGCGAAGCAACTCGAGCGCCGGCGCGACGCACTTGCGGGAGAGCCCTCCATCGACTGGGGGCACGCCGAGGCGCTCGCGTTCGCGTCGATCCTTGCAGACGGCACGAGTGTGCGCATGTCGGGGCAGGATGCCGAGCGGGGCACCTTCTCGCACCGTCACGCCGTGCTGCACGACGTGACGACAGATGCGGTGCATGTGCCGCTGCAGCACGTCGCTGGCCCGAATGTCGCATTCGAGATCCATAACTCTTCATTGAGCGAACTGGCGGTCATGGGCTTCGAGTACGGCTTCAGCACGGCGGCGAGCGACACCATCACCCTTTGGGAAGCGCAGTTCGGCGACTTTTCGAACATGGCGCAACCGTTGATCGATCAGTTCCTCTCAGCAGACCGCGCGAAGTGGGGACAGGACTCCGGCCTCGTGCTCCTCCTGCCGCATGGCTATGAGGGACAGGGACCCGAACACTCGAGCGCCAGGCTCGAACGTTTTCTGCAGCTCTGCGCCGAGGAGAACATGTGCGTCGCGTATCCGTCCACGCCCGCCCAGTACTTTCATATCTTGCGACGGCAGGCGAGGCGCAAGCGGCGTCGTCCGTTGGTGCTGATGCAGCCCAAGTCGCTGCTTCGGCTGGCGCAGGCTGCCAGCCGGGTGGGCGACCTCTCCGAGGGGCGCTTCCAGACCGTGATCGATGACCCGATCGGCGCATCCAAGCGCGATGCCGTGCGCCGCATCGTGTTCTGCACGGGCAAGATCTATTATGACCTTACCGCCAAGCCGCCAGGCAATGACATCGCTGTTGTGCGCGTGGAGGAGTTGTACCCGTGGCCGCACGATGAGGTGTCGCGCGTTCTCGACCTGTACCCACAGGTGAAGGACGTGGCGTGGGTGCAGGAAGAGCCGAAGAACATGGGGGCATGGAGCTACGTCGCGCCGCGACTCCGGGGATCGGTGGGCAACGCGCTGGTCATCCGGTACATCGGGCGCACCGTGCGCGCGAGCCCCGCGGAGGGGCAGACCCAGGCGCACGCGGAGGAGCAGGCGCGGATCGTGGCAGAGGCGGTCGCCGTGCCCGCTCGGGTCGGCTCGAGGACTCCCGGCGGGGTGATGCGCGCGGTATGACGCCGGCCTTGCGCCGCTGGGCGGCGCTGCTTCTCACAGTCGTCGCAACAGCGCCCCTCGCCGCGCACTCTCAGGAACGCGGTGCTGTGGCGCTGGACCAGTCCGTGCGCGGGCTCTCCGTCACGGCGCGGGTGCTCATGATCGCCGCGCATCCGGACGACGAGGACACGAACCTCATCACCTGGCTCGTGCGCGGCCGGCAGGTGGAGACGGCATATCTCTCCCTCACCCGCGGCGACGGCGGTCAGAATCTGATCGGCAATGAGCTCGGCGAAGCCCTGGGCGCCGTTCGCACTGAGGAACTCCTCGCAGCGCGCCGGCTCGACGGCGGCCGCCAGTATTTCACGCGTGCGTACGACTTCGGTTTTTCCAAGAGTGCGGAGGAAACATTCAAGCACTGGGACCACGACTCATTGCTCGGCGACATCGTGACCGTCATTCGCGCGTTCCGGCCGCATGTGGTTGTGAGTGTCTGGAGTGGCACGCCGGCCGACGGCCACGGGCACCATACAGCGTCAGGAATCCTGTCGCGGGAGGCGTACGACGCAGCCGGCGACACTAGCCGTTTCCCGGCGTCACAGTATGGCCAGGCATGGGAGCCGCTCAAGTTCTATCGCAGCGCCCGGTTCAACGGCGCGACCGGCACGCTGAGCATGAACGTCGGGGAGTACGATGCGGTCCTTGGGCGCGGATACGGCGAGATCGCGGGCGAAAGCCGCGCGCAGCATCGGTCGCAAGGACAGGGACGGGCGCAACTGCAGCGTGGGACGGCGATGGACTTCGTCGCCCGCGAGGCGTCGCGCGTGAACGAGGGGACGCGGCCGGCAACCGAGCGTTCGCTGTTCGACGGTGTCGATACGAGCTTCGCCCGGCTGATACGAAGCGTCGCACCTCCGCAGCGCGGACCGCTCGAGGCCATCGCATCTCTGGCGGACTCGGCGCGAAGGGCAATGGATCCCGAGCGGCCGTGGATCCTCGTTCGCTGGCTCGCCCGTGCCGCTGAACTCTCGCAGACGATGCGAGAGGCTACACCACGTTGCGTGGCCTCCTCCCGGAGCTTCAACAGCCGCGCCGCCGCGGGCAGGACGGATTGCAGCAGTGCCGCAATGGATCTCGACGCTGCACTCGACATTCTTCGCGCACGCACGGCCACAGCGGTGCTCACCGCGTCCGCCATCGTGGTCGAGGCCAGTGCGCCAAAGGAGCTGCTTGCGTTCGGCGATTCGATGCCCGTAACGGTGACGGTGTACAATCGCGGACGCGAGCCGGTGACGCTTGTGGACGTCGAGCTCACGGGTACCCTGCATCGGCCGCTCGCTCCGACTTCCATCGCACCCGACAGTGCGTTGCGCTCGGCCCAGAGTGTCATCGGCTTTGTCGATACTCGTCCGTGGTGGTTCGGCAGGCGAAGTCACGACATGTTCCCGTTGCGCATGTCTCCGGCTGATGGCGTTGCACGCATCTCGTACGGCCCGGATGGCGACTTGCGCCCGGGCGTGGCCGTGCCCGAAGATGCGCGGCGCGTGACTGATGTGGTGGCTACGGTGCGGCTGGCCGGTTCGACCATCCGCACGAGCGTCGGACCGATCATTTATCGCTCCAGTGACCCGGTGCTCGGCGAACAGAATCGCCCCGCAGGGGGCGTGCCCGCCGTGTCGATGTCGTTCGACGGGGGACTCGAGTGGCTCCCCGCCGGCAAACCGATGGATCGCCTGATTCGCCTGACGCTGAGGTCGTATGCGACGACAGCGCGGACAATGGCTTTCCAGGTCGTCGCGCCGCCGGGGATCCGGGTGGACTCCGTGCCTGCGTCGCTCACACTCGAGGCCGGTGACGAGCGGGAGCTGTTCCTGCGCGTGCGAGGCCAGCTCAAGGCGGGACGGTACGAGTTCGGTGTCATCGCCGCGACGCCGATGGGCAAGTACGCCGAAGGGCTCACATCCGTCGAGTACCCGCACATCCGGCCCCTTCGCCTCTACCGCTCATCTGCACTGTACCTGCAGGCCGTGGACATCATCGTGCCCGCAGCGCTTAGTGTCGCTTACGTTCAGGGCGTGGGCGACGATGTCGCCAAGAGCTTGCGGCAGCTCGGCATTCCCGTCGCCGTGGTGCAACCGGCGGAGCTGCCATTGTTCGACCTGTCGCGCTTCACGACCGTGGTGGTCGGACCGCGGGCGTACGAGGCACACCGCGAGCTCGTCGCCTACAACTCGCGCCTGATCGACTTCGCGAAGAAAGGCGGGACGGTGGTGGTGCAGTACGGCCAGCAGGAGATGGCGCGCCCCGGCCTGCTCCCGTATCCCATCGCGCTGGCACGTCCCGCTCAGCGCGTCACCGAAGAAGATGCGCCCGTGACCGTGCTCGACGCGCGCTCCCGCGTGCTCACGTCACCCAACGCGATGGGCGGCTCTGACTGGGCCGACTGGGTGCAGGAGCGTGCGCTGTACATGCCAAGCACCATCGACCCACACTGGGCCACTCCGCTCGAAATGCACGATCCCGGCGAGCCGCCGAACAAGGGTGCCCTCCTGGTCGCACCAGTGGGGAAGGGGACGTACGTGTACACCACTCTCGCCCTGTTCCGCCAGGTGCCGAGCGGCGTGCCGGGGGGTCCCAGGCTGCTGGTCAATCTCCTGAGCGCCGGCCTCGACCCCGAGCGGGCCAGGCAGGGCAAGGTCCAGCCGTGAGCGAAGAAGGAAGAAGGCCGGCGCCGTTCAGGCGCGTGCTGGTACGTGTGCTGGTCGTGGAGGTCGTCGTGCTGCTGCTCCTGTGGCTCCTCCAGAAGCGGTACACCGCCTGAGCACCGCGGCGTAACACGCACGATGCACCCGCTCAACTGGGCGATCGTCATCGCATACCTGGTCTACGTCTCCGTCGACGGAATCCGGCGGGCGAAGGGAACCAGCAAGCTCGACGGCTACTTCCTCGGCAACCGCAGCCTGCCCTGGTGGGTGGTCGGTCTCTCGGTGATGGCCACGCAGCTCTCGGCCGTCACGATGATCGGCACCACAGGCCAGGGCGCCGTCGACGGCATGCGGTTCGTGCAGTTCTACTTCGGGCTGCCGGTCGCACTTGTGATTCTCGGCGTGACGATCGTTCCGTTCCTGCACCGCGCCAGGGTCTATACCGCGTATGAGTTTCTGGAGCGCCGCTTCGACGCGAAGACTCGCTCTCTCACGAGCTTTCTCTTCCTGCTGTCACGCGGTCTTTCGTGCGGAACCATTATTGCTGCACCCGCCGTGGTATTTTCGGCGATCTTCGGCTGGCCCATGCTCTCGTCGGTGGCGTTGATCGGAGTCCCCACCGTGCTCTACACGATGATCGGTGGAGTGCAGGCCGTCGCATGGACCGACGTGAAGCAGATCATCCTCGTCATCAGCGCCATCGTGGCGGTCGTGGTCGTGCTCCTGATCCGGATTCCGGTCAGCCCGGACGACGCCCTGCGCCTGGCCGGCGCGGTCGGCCGTCTCAGGGTCTTCGATTTTTCCTTCAACTTGCATGAAACGTACACGTTCTGGAGCGGCATCATTGGCGGCACGTTCCTGATGCTCTCGTACTTCGGAACTGACCAGAGCCAGGTGCAGCGCTATCTCACGGCAAGGACGGTGGACGAGGCGCGCAGCTCGCACCTGATCAGCGCGTACTGGAAGATTCCGCTGCAGGCCCTGATCCTGATGGTGGGCGTGCTTGTGTTCGTGTATTACGTGTTCGTGATGCCGCCGCTGTACTTCAATCCGGCGCAACGAGCGGCTGTGCAGCGGGCGAATCCGTTGGTATACACGCAGCTCGAGCGCGAGCATGCCGCCGCATGGGTGGCCCGCGAACGTGCCGCCATGGCGCTCACCGTCAAGCCTGATTCCATCTCCCGCGATGCGTTTCGCGCGAGTGAGAGGGAGCTCGCACGCGTGCGGACCGAAGCCCTGGCTCGAGCGGGGAAGGCGACCGGCACCGCGCCGCTCGACGTGAACTACATCATTCCGCATTTCGTGCTGGCCGAACTTCCACTGGGGCTGGCCGGGATTTTCATAGCCGCCGTGATGGCGGCGGCCATGTCGGCGGTGGCCGGAGAGCTGGCATCACTCTCGAGCACGACCGTCATCGATTTCTACAGGCGGTGGGTCAGGCCAGAGGCCGACGATGCACACTATCTCCGGATTTCGCGCGCGGCGACCGGCGCGTGGGGCATCTTCGCGTGCGTCGTCGCGACCTTTGCGGCGACACTCGGCTCGCTGATCGAGGTGGTGAACAGGTTTGGATCATTCTTTTACGGGTCGATCCTCGGCGTGTTCCTGCTCGCGATGATTCCGCGAATCCGCGCGAGCGGCGCATTTTTCGGGCTCATCGGCGGCATGGTCGCCGTCTCGCTGGTGAGCTTTGGCGCGCCATCGGTCTCGTTCCTCTGGTACAATGTGGTTGGCGCGTTGGCGGTGGTCGCAGTCGGCCTGCTGCTGAGTGTTTGGGCCCCCGGTCCCCGTGTCCGCACCTGACCGGAAAAAGGTCGTCATCATTGGCGGCGGCTTCGGCGGCCTCTTCGCGGCCAGGACGTTCCGCGGCGAGCCGGTGGACGTTACGGTCATTGATCGCACCAATCACCACCTTTTCCAGCCGCTGCTCTATCAGGTTGCCACGGCCGGCCTCGCACCAAGCGACATCACCGTTCCCATTCGCTGGATCCTGCGCAACGAACGTAACGCGCTGGTGTTGCTGGGCAGCGTTGCTTCGATTGACCCGGCCGCCCGCGAGGTAAGGCTGGCGGACGACGCCACGCCCATTCCTTACGACTATCTGATAGTCGCGGCTGGCTCCCGCCACGCGTACTTCGGGCACGATGCGTGGGAGCCATTCGCACCAGGCCTCAAGAGCCTGGAGGATGCACTAGAAATCCGGCGCCGATTTCTCATGGCGTTCGAGCGTGCCGAACGCACCGACGACATGGCCGCACGCACGGCTCTCACCACATTCGTGATTGTTGGCGGCGGCGCCACGGGAGTCGAACTCGCCGGGATGATGATCGAAATCGTGCGCAAGGCGATGCCGCGCGACTTCCGGCGCGTGGAGACGCGCAAGAGCCGTGTCATTCTGGTCGAGGGCGGTCCGCGCCTCCTCCCCAGCTTTCCTGAAAAACTGTCGCGGCACGCCAAGGCCGATCTCATACAGCTCGGCGTCGAAGTCCGCACTGGCGCACTTGTCACGAGCGTGGATTCGCGGGGCGTGGGGTTGGGCGATGGTTTCATTCAATCGGCCAACGTGTTCTGGGCCGCCGGCAACCAGGCCTCGCCGCTCGGCAAGCTCCTTGGCGCGCCGCTGGACCACGCGGGACGGGTGCAGGTGCGACCGGATCTCTCGGTGCCGGGCCGTCCGGAGCTGTTCGTGGTGGGCGACCTGGCGGCAGTGCCACGCGCGA
>DASZZO010000204.1:0-6043 GCA_035544915.1 Gemmatimonadaceae bacterium
AAGCTGAACGTCAAGGCGGTGAACCGGGAGGTGAAGGCGTCCAACATCACCGGCCCGGTGCTCATTGACGCCGTGAACGGCTGGATCAGGCTCGAGAACGTGAACTCGTCCGACATCGACGCCGCCACGGTCAACGGCGACATCACGTTCCAGGGCCCATTCATCGACAAGGGCGTCTATCACTTCGGCACGCACAACGGAGCGATCATGCTGGGCATTCCCGAGCGGAGCAACGCTACGCTCTCCGTCGTGACATACGGCGGGTCAATCAGTTCCGATTTCGCGATTGCGACGCAACCGGAAGCCGGCGTGAACCGCCGGCGCAAGACATACGTGATCGGCAACGGCAGCGCGAAGGTCGAAGTCGAAAGCTTCCAGGGCTCCGTGCGGCTGCGCCGGCCCGGGAACATGAGCGAGAAAGAGCGGGAGCAATAGGATGCGCGCCGGGCCGGCGATACTGCTGCTCGTGGCCGCGCAGCTGCAGGCGCAGGATTCGAGTGAGTGGCGCTGGCACTCTACCCTGCGCGCGGGGCAGACCATCGAGCTCAAGGGCGTACATGGCGCCATCCGCGCTGAGCGCGCTGCGGGCAGCGAGGTGGAGGTCGTGGCCGTGCGCCGGCCCGGTCGCAGGAACCGCGGCAACGTCAACGAGGTGACACTCGAGGTGGTGCCCCACACGGGCGGCGTGACCATGTGCGCCATGTATCCGACGCCCAGGTGGGCGTTCGACCCCCGCAACGAATGGCGCGGTCCCAATGAATGCATGCCGGGCGATAGTGGACGCATGAATAGCGACATCGACGTGCAGGTGGAGTGGATGGTGCGCGTGCCCGCAGGCATAGGCCTCTCCGCGCGAACGATCAACGGGGCGATCGAGGCGCACGCACTCGCGAGCGATGTCGAGGCGCTGACGATCAATGGCAGCGTCGTGATCTCGACCACCGGCTGGGCTGAGGCCGCGACGCTGAACGGCAACATCGACGCGACGCTCGGCAACGCCGAGTGGCACGGGGCGCTGGACTATCGGACGATGAACGGCGATATCACGGTGCGCCTGCCAGCGCACGCCAACGTGGACCTCCATGCCGAATCGCTCAGCGGTGGCCGTGTGACCGCGGATGTTCCGCTCGAGCTGACGACGCACCTTCGGCGGTCGAGAGCAACGGGTCGCATGGGGCGGGGTGGGCGTGATCTTTACCTCGGAGTGACGCACGGGAGTGTGAGTATCCTGGCGGGCGGCTAGTGCCGCGTCCCAGCCCGCCTGTCAGCCGTTTCACGTGTGCGGCAACCCTGTTGGCTCTCGCAGCAGCCGCCGCGCCTGATCCTCCGTCTGGATTCGTTGACGCTGAGTCCGTCAAGGGGCGAGCCGAGTGTGCCACTCGCCAGCGCGCAAGATCAGGCATCGGCCTTGCCGCTGTATCTCCGGCATCGGGAGGCAAGCTATTGGCTGACGCCTGTCACAGGGACCAGAACTGTCTACGCGCAGATCAACGCGATGCAAAGCGACAGCGCATTCGAGCCGTCACTTCGAACTCCGCTGCGCTTCCGCGACTACCGCAACAACCGCGACCCGGTGGTCGAAGCCATTCTGGCTCGTCCGGTACCCCCTGAGGGTGACCCTACTTCCCCGCCCCAACCTTCTTTTCGTCCTTGAGCTTGACGGGCCACCCGAACTGCCACTGGCTATGCTCGCGGTCCTTTTTGGGCGTCGCGACCATTCCCTTCATGAGCGGCATCAACTCGCGCTGCGTGGCCGTGATCAGCGAATCTGCAATCTCCGGCTGCTCCCAGAATACTTTCCAGTAGAGCTTCTGCGACGCATTCGCGCTGTCGAGCGCCGCCTTCGTGGCCACGCCATCAGCGAACCGGGAGAGATAGGCGCCGAGTGGAATGAACACTGCGCGCACCCGCGCCGCGAAGACCGAGTCGGCGCGCCGCAGCGCCGCAATCTGCTGCTTGCTCAGGAACAGCGAGTCACTTTCATTGAGCAGCGCCTGGAAGATGTCCGACGTGTTCGACATGTAGAATGACGCGAGCGAGTCCGCCGACCGCCGTTCCCAGCCTTTGGCAACCTTCACCGGCTCGAGGGCGCGCCGGAGCTGCTGCAGATCGTAGTCGGTTGACAGCCGGAGGGAGAAGTCGATGGTGATACGAAACGGCGCTCTGGTCGTACTGTGCCGCGCACGCGTATCTGCAAAGCGAGGATTCACATCGTAGCGAAACCGCTGTGCCGCCGCATCGAAGCCGCGCGGCACCAGCAGCACTGGATCGGGCGTGGCTGGCGCTCCCCAACCGTGCAGGTCGTTCTCGCCGTGCAGGAGCTCGTCGAGCCCGCCGAGCGCGTTCTCCAGGTAGACCGTGCCGGTGAGCCGGCTGCGCCACGAGTCCGGAAGCGGCGGCCGCCACTGCAGGTTCAGCGTCGACGTCCAGGGACCGCGGCAACCGTTGCGCGCCGCCACTTGCCCGGCGAACTGGCGTATGCAAGTCTGGGCCGTTGCCGAGCCGTTGGCGAGGAGTGAGCGGAGCTGCGCGCCGAGCGCCGGATCTGTTTCTGTCACGACGTTGGGCACAAACGCACGGTCGCCGGAGCGGCCATCGCCATTCACGTCCCCCTGAATGATGGGCGTGAAGGGAAGCCCTGACTGCGCGCGCGCAATGAATGTCAGCGCGCCGGTGTACTTGCTGTAGATCCCCCCTTGCAGGAGCAGGATGTGCCGGGCATCGTTTGGCCCCGCCGCCCACTCCTTCGATCGGGGATCGCCGAACGCGGCGCCGTCGAACCCGCGGAACTCTCGCCGCGTCTGTTGCAGCGTGTACGCGAGCGACACGAACGGTGACAGAGGCACGCGCCGCAGCTTGAAAAGGTCTGGCTGGATGTTGAACGTCAGGAGCCCGCCGTACCCGGTCAGGTCGCTCACACGCATCCCCACGCGGCCAAACAGCGCCGACCGGCGCGATTCGGCGGCCGAGACCGATCCGCTCGCCGGATCGATGGACGCCGGCGAGACGAACACCGGCCGCCCTCCTTCACCCGCGAGAGTGAACCGCGGCGTGCCCTCAAAGTTTGCGTCCACCGTTCCGGGTTGTGAGAGGTCATAGCTCGCGAGGCCGCTCACCTTCAGCATCAAGACCCCGACGTTCGTGATCCAGTCGAGCGATGCGCGCCAGCTCCGCGCCACGTCATACGACGGCGAGATCAGCGACACCGGCGGCGCCGCGTCCGCCAGCGCGCCGCTGCCATCGGCACAGCGCGCAGGGAGCGAGCCGGGGTCTGTCACGAACTGCTGCCAGTCGGGCGGTGGCACTGCCGCACCAATGCACGAGAGCTGGTGCGTCGCGCCGGCGAGGCCGGTATTCGCCCGCGCGGCCGCCAGGAGATCAGGCTTCAACAAGTCGCGAAACTCGCCAATGCCCCCCTTGATCACCCCCGATGTCGTGCGGAAGAAACGCCCGACCTGGTTCTGCGAACTGCCGTTGCCGTTGCCCTTGTCGCGGTTGTAGGTAAACGAGAAACCGATGCGCGGACTGACGTGCAGGAGCGTGGGCGCGGCGCCGGAGCGTACGCCCAGTGCCGCGTCGAGCGCAGGGTTCTGCGCAGGCGCGCTTCCAAATCCGTTCGCCTCCACGCGCGCGCCGTACAACAGACTGAACCAGCGCGACGGTGCAAACGAATGGGCGAACGCGCCGGCGGTGTTCCACACGGTGCCCGATCGCTCGGGCGGTGTGAACGTGCGCGAGTAACTCGAGGCGCGGCCTGCCGCGAAATCGTCCATGGAATTGAAGGCGTAGTGCCCGAGCAGGTCCGTGCCGCCCGTCTGCCGGAGCCCATCGGCCCGCGCCCAGAGCAACGCCTTGAACGTGTGCTTGCGGCCGATTGCGTTCCAGATGGTCTCGTTGGCTCCCTCTGCGGTCCATCGGGTGTCGGTGCTGGCCAGAAACGAGTTGCCGCCCAGCGAAAGAGCCGTGATGCCCCCATCGTTCGCGAGCGAGCGCACGAGGACGTTCGCGCCGGGCAGCGCGAGGTAGGGCGAGCCATCGGTGCGCAGCTGGCTGAAACCGAACCGCGTCTGGTTGAGCGCGCGCAGTCCCTCGCCGAAGTAATGGCCGAGCTGGAGCTGGGCGCCGAGCGTGCGCACGTTCTGCTCGCCGCCGGCGGTGGGTGCGGCGAGCGGTGCGAACGACAGGCCGCCGGCTTTGCTGAAGGTGGCGTAGCTCGTGAGCGTGCGCGTGTTGAGCGAATCGCGCGTGTCGTCGAGGCGGCCGAGCCAGGTGAGGGCGTCACTCTCGCGCGATGTTGGGATTCCGCCCCCCGAGAGCGGGAGACGCAGTGCGCGCGCAACCGCGAGCAGGCGCGCGACGGAATCGCGAGCCACGCCGGCGAGCGCGAACGTGGCCGCGTCACTTCCCAGCAGCGTAGCCGGGTCGCTGCTGCTCCGCGAATAGTCGAGCGCCACGTTGTACGTGAGGGCGCGGCGAATCAGCTCGCCATCTGCGCCCACGCTGCCCTTGAATGACCCGCGCTGCGCTCCGATGGTGCGGCCGACGGCGTCGGTGAACTGGAGCTGGGGCGCATCGATCGTGAAGTATGCGCTGCGTTGCTGGTAGTTCCGGCTGCCGGCACTCAGGCGCACATCGACATTGGCGCCGGCGAAACCGCCGCGAGTGGGATCGAAGGAGGCGCCGGTAACGCGCGTCTCTGTGCGTGCCGCCCGGGGCAGCGACCCGCCCGCCAGCGCCATTCCATTCAGCGTCGTGAGGTTCGATTCCGGACTGGCGCCGAGCATCGAGGGGCCGCCAGGACCGAGCGTGATGCCGGGAATCGTACCGACAAGTGCGGTGAGATCGCCGGCAAGGGAAGGCGGGAGCTGGCCCGCAACGCCGTCACTCCACTTCTCTGACGCGCCAGTCTCGGCGTTGAAGGGATTGACATCGTTGCTGGCCTTGGCCGGCTTTGCCGCCGTCACCTTGACCGCCGCAAGCAAGGAGAGGTCGTGCGAGAGCACGAAATCCGCCACCAGCTGCGTCTCCGTGTCCACGCGCTGCACGCGACGGCGGGCGGGTTTGTAACCCGTGCCCGCAACGGCCACAAGATAGTCGCCGGTGCCGTTCTCGAAGGAAAGCGAGTAAAGGCCGGCGGAGTCGGTGGTGGTCTGCTTGATGGCACGGTCGGGGCCACGCGTGACGATCACGGCGGCGCCCCTCACGACGGCGGAAGAGTCGTTGGTGACGCGGCCGCGGATGATATCGGTGCGAGAGGCCTGGGCGTGCAGCGCGACCGGGCCGAGAGCGAGGACAAGCGCGGAAGCGAGGTGGCGAGATGCGAGCACGAGCGCCTGGATGAGGGGAGTCAGTTCGGGCTGCTGCTGAGTCTTGGACAACTTGAAGCCAGGAACTGTTGGCTGAGTTTCGCTGAACCGGGCCGATGCAGACGGAAACATTCCTAATGGTGGGTGCCCCGCAGCGGCGATCATCGTACCGCCGCTCTGAGGAACCTGCTATTCACCCCGCAGCGCAATCAACGGATCCCCCTGCACCGCCCGCCGCGCCGGAATCCAGGTCGCGGCCATCGTCACCCCGAACAGCAACATCGGGGCCACGACGAAGGTGAGCGCATCCGTCGCGCTCACGCCATAGAGCAGGCCCGCGAGCAGGCGCGTCAAGACGATCGCCGCCGCGACTCCGATAGCCACGCCGGTTGCCGCGAGTGCGGCACCTCGGCCGAGCACGAGCCGGAGCACGTTCCGCGGCGTGGCGCCCAGTGCCATGCGCACGCCCAGTTCGCGCGTCCGTTGCAACACGACGAACGACACCACACCGTAGATCCCCACGGCGGCGAGCACCAGCGCGACCAGCGCGAATGCCGTGAGCAGGACTACCGTGAACCGTGAACGCGCGAGCGATGCGGACACGATATCGCTCATCGTCCGCACGTCACTGACCGGCGCCGAGCGGTCGAGCTCGGCGACTGCGGCACGCAGTATCGTCGTGAATCCCGCCACGTCTCCAGTGGTCCGCGCGACCACAGTGACGTCCAGGTCCGGCG
>DASZZO010000205.1:0-17266 GCA_035544915.1 Gemmatimonadaceae bacterium
GAATGCGTCACTGGACTCGAAACCTCCTGTCGATACTACTCGTGTTGTTGGCGAAAGGTGTAGTCGCGCAGACGGCTCCGCAGCCACAAGCGGCCCGCCCGCCTGCCGAGGCCCTCCAGCGGGCCAATGCACTGTTTGCCCAAAGTGACTGGAAGGGCGCTCTCGACGCCTACACGGCCCTGTCACAGCAATATCCCACCCACGCCCTCTCGCGATTCCGTATTGGTGTGTCACTCGTGGGGCTTGGAAAGTTCGCCGAAGGTGAAGCAAGCCTTCGGGAAGGGGAGCGACTAGGCATGGCACCGGCCTACGCCGCGTACCGGCTGGCCCAGGCGCTGGCCGAGCAGCACAAGAGTGATGCGGCCATTGCGGAACTGGAGCGGGCTGCCGCTGCGCAGGCGCAGGTTGCGCCGGCGGCCCTCGCGGCCGACCCGCACCTGGCGTCGCTCACGCGGCACGCAAAATGGCAGGCGGTGCTCGAGGCATTCGACGCCGTGGTGCGGCCCTGCATGTACGACGCGCGCGCACGCGAGTTCGACTTCTGGGTGGGCGATTGGGACGTGCGCCCCACCGGGACCGCGCCCGTGGGCCCTGCCGCGCGAAACACCGTGACCATTGACGACAACGGCTGCGTGGTGACGGAGCACTGGGTTGCGCCGAGTGGGTCCGAGGGGCAGAGCTTCAACCTGTTCGACCGGTCCATCGGGAAGTGGCGGCAGACCTGGGTGGACAACAGCGGCGGCCAGCACGACTACCGGGGCGGCATCAAGGACGGGAACATGGTGTACGTTGGCGACACGCCGGCGCCCAATGGGCAGCTCGGGCGCGTACCAACCCGGCTCACCTTCTTTCACGTCAGCGCGGATTCCGTGCGGCAGTTTTCCGAACAGTCCGCTGACAGCGGCAAGACGTGGGCGGTGGCGTATGACCTGATGTACGTGCGTCGCGCCGGCGACGAGGGCCGCCGGCCGACGAGCGTGCCGCTGTCGGACGCCGACCGCGCGGCGATTCTCGCGCTCGACTCGACGTTCGTGAGCGGCTGGCTCAAGGACGACACGGTGAAAGTGCTCAGCGTGTTCGCGCCCGATGCGACTTTGCTGCCGCCTGGGGCGCAGCCGGTGACGGGGTTGGCTGCGATTCGCGGGTTCTGGTGGCCGAAGGACGGATCGCATACGCGGATCACGTCGTTCACGCGGACGGTTGCGGAAGTCGGCGGAGGCGGTGGGTTTGCGTTCGTCCGCGGTACTGGCGCGCTCGGCTGGAGCTATGCCAAGCCGGGTGAGAAGGCCCGGGCGCAGACGAGCCGGTCGACGGACTTCATTGTCTATGCGCGCGATGCGGCGGGGCAGTGGCGCGTGACGCGGCAGATGTGGAGTGCGCTGCCGTAGGCGGCAGCGCGGCGCGTACGCTGAGTCAACCCGCAAACTCCACCGACATCAGTCCCCTCGCAGCAGGAGCATCGGGTCGACCCTGGATGCGCGGCGTGCGCGACGCCTACCAACCGGAGATTCGAACGAGCGCTTCATCGAGGCCCATGGGACGGGCATCGTCCTGATCGAGGACGAGTTCGGCATCCGTCGGAAGAGCGCAATACGGCAGTCGGCTTCCGACCGGAAGCGGAGAGAACTCTCGCAGCGCCACACGCCAGAGCGTCTCGTTGAGAATGAGACCGACCCGATGGTCGTCCTCGCGACGGACGATCCATGCTCGCGGGCCGTTGGCTCGCGGACCGTGATGCATCCGCCGATCGCGCACGACTTTTCGCGAGAGCGCCCCGAGAAACGCGCCGGTCTCGTCCTCCCGCTCGAAAACGAACCGGAAGTACGAGGGCGGTCTCACGGCGTCGAGCCACGCCCCAACTTCCTCGCGCGACGGTGCCGCTTCGCCCGCCACATTCCCCGACGCCAGCATCAGGCGGTCTTCGAACAGCTTGATCTGCGACGCGGCCGCCGGCGCGAACATCTCCTCGCGACGGAGCAGCGAGAGCACCAGCACCTGATCGGCGACGCCGAGGCTCGCGGAATCGGGATCAAGCGCCATGAATGACAAGACGAGCAGCCCAGCGTCCAGCGGCTGCGATGGCTGACCGAGCGGACGCAGCGCCTCGCGCAGCGCCGTGAGTTCGAGCGGAGCCAGCATCACCTCGGTCAAGCGACCGTTCTCGTCGGAAAGGATCGGCAGCAGTTGCTCCGCCCACGCCGCTACGTCCTGCGCACGGAGTAGCCCCACGAGGAGCGCCGCGCGCAAGAACTCCGCTTCCCCTCGAACGTCCGGAATCACCAGGATCCGCCGTGATGGTCTCACATTCGCTCAGTCCTTTTATTGTTGCTGGCGCCGTGCACGTGTCGCAGGTTCAAGTTACTGACAAGTCGGATCACCTTGGGCTGTCGTGGGGCGTCGCATGACAAATGTCATGCGTGCGCAATGACAAATCAGACCTGCTCGTTCAAGGGTGGCATCCTATGCTCCACGCGCAGTCGGTTCTCCTGTTTCGTCACGTTTCATTCGATTGACAACCAGGAGTCTGTTGATAACGCCCGAAAACTTAACGCCCAGTTCGATGGGATTGGCCCGAGCGCACTCGATGGATTTGTGACGTTGCTCGCCACGTCAAAGGACAAACTCGAAGAGAAGTTTCAAAACATAGAGATTCGCCAGGACGGCGACCTTGGATTAGTCACATGTAATTATGACTTTGTCATCAACGACAAGATTCATCATTCAGGCCTCGAACACTGGCAGGTACGCAAAATTGATGGGCAATGGAAGATCTTATCGGTTACATGGACGAAATACAGTCACAACTGACCCTTTGCCGCGGAAATCCGCAAGCAAGCGAGGCGGCGACTTTTGGCCATAAGGCTGGAGGCCCCCGATTTCCTCATTGCACTCGAGGCAACTGCTGTCGTGCCGCAATGACTCGGTGCCTTGTATCGGCCCGCGCCATATTGCTGGCCTCGTAGCGGCACCCGTCCCGGTCGGTTTACACGAACAAACGGGCGAGGGGTAAAGAAAGCTGGGCATCGAGCGGTTCAGCCGTTCGTATCGGTCGGCGAGCCGCTGCCGGCGCCAGCGGGGGTGTCAGAGCATCGCCTTGTGTTCGCCTGATCTCCAATCGACCGACGGCATCAAACGAAGGCATGGACGCCGTGCCAACCTGGTGCATCGTTGCAACGCCCGATATGACTCCGGTTCGAAGCACCGCACGGAGGTCGATCGTGAACGGGGTGGATGGCCCCGCGCGTCCTACCCTGGACCGGGGAGTCACCGTTCCGTGAACGACAGCGTGAGTGCCCTCGATGCGCAATGTCACGGGGCCAGCGAATTCGATCTGGCCCGCTCGCACGTACATGCTGTCGGGGACCGCGTTGTTCCCGGTTTCGGAATGCAGCACAAGTTCGACCGCTGCTGCCTGGTTCCCCGGAGTTGGCAAGACCGTCGACGTGCCGCGCCAACGGCCACTGAGGCTGTCTCTGTTGAGTGGCCCGCCGCCGGCTTCAATCTTCGGGAACTCGTCAGCGAGTGGCGGCGGTCTCCGAACAGACGGAATCCGCCCGCGCCGTTCCGAGTGAATAGCCGCCGCGATGCGCTGCAACACCGTGGCCACGCTATCCGGGATATCGACAAGGGTGACGAGGGAATCATGAAAGACAACGCCACGATTCAATTCAACCGCCGGCCCCTCGATGTGGCGCGCAGCACCCAGTGGAGAGTGATCGACCAGGGTGGCGTACAGTACGAGCGCCTCCAGATAAGACCCCGCCTCGGACAGATGATGGCCATCAGCGAAGTACGGCGTGACGCTGGGGATGACGACCCGCATCCGCTTGATGGCTTCACCAACCGGTGACAGGGTACTACCTGTAGCGCGGGCAGTCCTGGCGAAGGCATAGTCAAGGGCTTGTTGATCGCGGACTGGCGCCCCGTCATCGCTCCAATGCGCGAGCAGAACAGGCCTGGCGTTGGCTGCCCTGACAACGCTGGCGAAACGACCTGCGAACTCTGCGAGCTCGGCGCCCGAGGTCCCGACACGCGGCCGGCCGTCGACCCACCACTGTTCGCCGAACGTACTTTGATCCTGCAATACGACGGATGTCCAGTGCCCCGCCCGGATTCGTTGCGTCACCGAATCCGCGGCCCAATGCGCCGCAAGCGTCGCGCCGCCGGACGCAATCATGCTGCTCTCCACGCACGGACCGGGAAGGCTGGCCGCAATCGCCTCGACGAGATGCGGAACATTGTTCACATACGTGTAGCTGTTGCCGACGAAGAGTACGTGAACGGTTCGTGAGCGATCGCAGGTCGCTGCAGAGAACCCGGCCTGCAGCGCATCCTGCAAGCCGCGTGAGGCGCCCATGGAAAGCAGGAGCGTCAACGCTGCGCGGCTCATGGTCATGATCGTGTCTCGATGAGGAGGGAAGGCACTTCAATTGCATCTGCTGTCCTTGCGTTCCAGCCTCCCCGCGGCAATAGTTGACGATAATGTCACTCATGCGGGCACACATGTCAACTATCAGCCAGGTGCCCATCAGCTATTTCGTATACTCATCCCTGAGCTGTTTTTCGCAGCGCCTCGGCGGAGCGCTTCCCGGCATGTGGTTCATGCGCGCGATTCAGCAGGCAGGGCGCGCTCCGGCGGCCATTCGACAGACGCTGTACCGCATGGAGGCCGAGGACGAGATCGTCGCGCGCAAGATGGGCCGTGTCAAATGGTATTCCGCATCCAGATACGCGCAGGCGGAGATTGACGCCGGCCTTGCCCGGATTCTCAGGCCCTCCCGGAGAACCTGGAGCGGACGCTGGACGATCGTGCACCTGCGGTTCGGGGGCGGTGCAGCGCACCGTGTCGCACGCGAACGTGTGGTGGCGTTGCTCGCCGTTGAGGGGTTCGCGCTGCTTGGGGCAGACAGCTACATCAGCACGAGTGACGCTGGGCCGCGAGTAGTGAATGCGCTCCCGGGGACCGTGCTGCCGCATGTGACGGTTCTGGCGGGAACGCTGTTGAACACCGCACCCCAGAAATCACTCCTTGCCTTGTGGAATGTCCCACGGCTCGGCCTCCGGTATCGCGCCGCACTCGACAGACTACGCGCGATTGAAACGACGGTGCAAAAGGGAATCTCCGACAGCGACGCCTTCCTGCTCCGGTTTGCGGTGGTGTTCGACTATTTGCAGGTCGCGTGGGACGACCCCGACCTCCCGAGGGAACTGTTGCCCATCGACTGGCTGGGCCATTCCGCCCGCCTGCTCACGGCGCGGCTTTACCGGAGGCTTCTGCCGTCCGCCACGCGCCACGCGATTCGGCTCTGCAGCGAAGTGGCAACCTTTCGTTCCACCGCACTCCCCCGAGTCACCACATGAAGACCACCATCCCCTGCTGCCTCACGATCCTCGTGCTCGCGGCCGCGACCGTCGCGGGCGCGCAATCGTGCCCACTGAATTCCGCGACCGTGTTCGTCCATGTAAGGGTCCTCACGATGGACTCGGCCGTGCTGTCGCCCTCGCGCACCGTACTCGTGCGGGAAGGGAAGATCGCCGAGATCGACCCACCGCGCATTCCGGCCGGAGCGTGCCGCATCGAAGGCGCGGGCCGGGTACTGATGCCGGGCCTGAGTGACATGCACGTGCACACCGATGAGCGGGAGATGCCGCTGTTTCTGGCGAACGGCGTCACCTTGGCGCGCGAGATGAACGGAACCCCGAAGATGGTAGCGCTTCGCGAGCGCATTGCGCGCGGCGACGCGATCGGGCCCCGCTTGCTGGTGACCTCGCCGGTCCTGGCAGGCATTCCCTTCAAGAACATCCGATACCGGTTGATTACCTCCGTGGAGGACGCCAGGGCGGCGGCCCATGAGGCGAAGGCGGCGGGATACGATTACCTGAAGATCTATGACGGGCTGTCGCGCGCCGAGTACGCTGCGCTCGTGGAGGCGGGTCACACGCTCGGCCTTCGACTCGACGGCCACATTCCCGAAGACGTGGGCCTGGCGGCGGTGCTGGACGCCGGTCAGTCCATCCAGCACATGGACAAGATCGCGGTCGCACTGGCCGGCCACGGAGTGGACACGGGCAAGGTTGCAGACGTGAAGCGAATATTCGGCGGCCGAGGCGCGTGGGTGACACCGACGATCGCCTCGCTGCGCGCGCTCGACATCGCGCGCACCACCCAGTATGCCGCCGCGCTCGCGCGTCCCGAGATGGCGTATGTCGACTCCGCCTCGCTCGGCTGGTGGCGATCGCTCGCCGGCAGCGACGCGCGCACGTCGCCCGGTCGATACTACCAGTTCGAGATCTCGCTGCTGCGCGCGCTTCGCGAAACGAACACGCGATTCCTCCTCGGCACCGACGCGGGGAACCCATTGATGGTGGCCGGCTTCTCGGTGCATGATGAACTGGCAGCGCTGAATCGAGACGGCGGCTTTTCAGCCTTCGAGGCGCTGCGGACTGCAACGCGCAACGTGGGGGAGTTCCTCGGCGACACGCTGATGGGCCGGGTAGTCGTTGGCGCTCCCGCCGACCTGATTCTGGCGCCCTCCAATCCCCTCGCGAACCTGTCGGTGCTCCGCGAGCCGGCCGGCGTGATGGTGCGTGGCCACTGGTTCGCCCGTGCTCAACTGGATTCGTTGCTTGCGGTCGCCAGACGGCGGTAGCCTCAACCAGAACAGTCTCGATGAAACGTCGTTTGATCGTCGTGGTGATCGTCCAGTCGGCGGAAGACATGTACCGGTGGTACGCCTTCCTCAGTCGCGGTCGGGCGACACGAGATTCATTGGCTCTGGCACTGACGACTCCGCACGCGCGGAGGGAGGGCGAGGTGTGGTACGGTTTCGGCTGGTTCTTGCGCTTGGGAGCGGATGGCGCGGTCGACCAGATCAGCCACACCGGCTCCGACGGCGTGTTCTTTGCCGCGTTCGTATGGCGCCCGCGTGACAAGACCTTTTTCTACCTGGTATCCAATAGCGGGGAGAAGGGCGGGGCAGAGCTTGCAAGCGATATCCTCGCGCGCCTTCGCGCTAACTGAGAGGCCTGTATGAAAGGATCTGCATTTCGAGGGGTGGTCTCCTGCCTCCTGGCGGCAAGGGCCGCCTGGCCGCAAGTCGCGATGTTCCGCGGCACCGCTGCCCACGCAGGCGTTTTTGCCGGAGCGAACGGCCTCAGTCTTGGCGGCCTCCAGTGGCGCTTCGAAACCGCCGGCGATGTCATCTCGTCGCCCGTCATCTCGGGTGCGACGGTCTATATCGGCAGCAACGACGGCCGGCTCTACGCGCTCGCACTCGCCACCGGTGCGGTCAAGTGGGTTTTCGACGCGGGCAGTCCGATTCCAACGTCGCCTGCGGTCAGCAGCGGGGCTGTCTTCTTCGGCGCGCGCGACGGCACGTACTATTCCGTTGACCAGGCGACTGGCCAGAGGCGCTGGTCCTTCAAGACCGGCTCCGAGCTTCCGTGGCCGTGGGGACACGAGAGCGGTGACCACTATCTCTCCTCGCCTTCGCTTGACGCCGGCGCGGTGATCTTCGGGGCGGGCGATGGCAACGTCTACGCGCTCGACGCGGCTACAGGCAAAGAGCGTTGGCACGTCCATACCGAAGGCCGTGTTCGGTCCTCGCCTGCGATCGACCGCGGCCGAATTTTCGTCGGTTCCGCGGACGGCGTGCTCTACGCGCTCGATGCTGCAACCGGCGCCACGGCGTGGCGGTATAGGACTGAGGGGGCCTCGCTTTCCTCGAAGGACTATGGTTTCGACCGGCGCACCATTCAGTCGTCTCCGGCTGTGGCCGACGGCATCGTGTTCGTGGGCGCCCGCGACGGCTTTCTCTACGCAGTGGACGCCGCGACGGGCAAGCTCCGCTGGCGAGCTGACAACAAGGTGTCTTGGGTTAACGCATCGCCCGCAATCGCGGATGGGGTCGTCTACTCGGCGACTTCCGACGGCCATTTCGTGCAAGCGATCGATGCAAGCAGCGGCAATGAACTGTGGCGGGCGCCAACTGATGTGCCCGCCTGGTCATCGCCCTCTATTGCCGGTACGATGCTCTATGGCGCCGACTGGGCAGGCCGCATTCACGCACTCGACCGCAAGACCGGGAAGGAAGCGTGGTTCTTTCGCACAGGCGCCGCAGTGTTCTCGTCACCGGCGATCAGTGGCGATCTTCTCGTGGTCGGCAGCACTGACGGGAGCGTCTACGCGCTTCGTCTGAGCGATCGGGCACCTATCCAACGAGCGGTTTTCTTTGATTCTGCCTACCTCAAGGCTGGGCGCAACACGAAAGCGCTCGAACTCGCGCAATATCTGTCTCGGCGCGGCTATGAGATCGTCGATGCGCCGGCGCTCACCGCATTTCTGCGAGCTCGCACCGCCGATCGGGCGCCGAGCGTCGTTGTGTTCGCGATCGACCATCTGCCGCCAGCCGCGGACTCCGGAAGCGACGGGAAGCCCCTTCTCCGCCGATACCTCGACGCCGCGGGCAAGGTGGTGTGGACTGGCATCCTTCCGAAACTCTGGCCGGCCGATCCGAGCACCGGCAAAGCCGGTGGCCTCGGCGCGATTGATTGGGGTGCGGGCGACAGACTCCTCGGCGTGCCGTTCAGAGCTGCCATCTTCGACCAGCGCGGGATACGCCGAACTTCATCTGGCGCGCGGTGGGGCCTGCCAGCCCGATGGAGAGAGGCGTGGGGTGTGGATCCAAGCGGCGTGACGGAAGTGCTCGGTCTAGACGATTGGGGGCTCGCCGCAGCGTGGGTGAAGAGTTACGGCGGCGAACCCGGAACCGGGTTTGTGCGCGTGCCCGCGGACGATATGATAACGGTGTATCTGGCGGCAGAGTATCGGCCGGTGCTCGCGCGGTGACAGCACGCGCGACCGTGGCGGCGCTACGCTCCGCCGCGTTTCGCGAAGAAGACGCACACTTCAAGAGCGGTGATGTGGCGCTGACCGGAACATTCCTGGTGCCGCATGGCGCCACTGACGTTCCCGCCGTTGTCATGCTGCACGGCTCCGGGCCCGAAGAACGATCAGCCAATCGCTATCTCGCCGAGCATCTGGCTTCGCATGGCGTGGCAGCCCTCACGAGAGCGCCCGTGCGATCTATCGGCACAATATCGCAATCCTGCGCGCCCACGGTGCACGCCTTGTGGTTGGCAGCGACTACTACGCTGGCAATAGCCTCGACGAGGTCAACTTGCTCGGCCGGACGTCGATCCTCGGCAACGGCATCGAGCCCCTCAGTGCGTTCGACAACCGCGACCTGCTGCGGCTTTGGAGCGTCGATACGCCGCGGGCAATCTTTCCCGGTAGGCGCATCGCCTCGTTCGAGGACGGTTACGAAGCGAGCTTCCTGGCGCTCACCGGCGATCCCATTGCGGACTTCGGCAACGCGCGACGCATCACGCTGCGGATGAAGAGTGGCCACCTGATTCAATAGGCGCGATCACCAGCCGCCGGCACACCGCCCGACCGTATGCACGACCGATGGGTCGAGCGTAGACGGGTCCAGCTCCGAGGGAACCGGAGGCGGCGGCTGCGCTTCTCGCTCCTGGCTCTGCTCAGCCTGACGGGGTGCGACCGATCGCCGACAACAAAGCCGTCAATCAAAAACCTTCCGATCGCGCCGGTTCCAATGTTCAGTCGGGTGGTGGCGACAGACCCGGCGCAACACGACGAGCCGCGGAGGGAAGGTTCCAGTAAGATGGTACGCCGATACGCGAGGGGTGCGACTGTCCGCCGCGCGGCTGAAACAGGCTAGCAGTCCGTCCCGTACGGGAGCGTGCTGAGTTACGGTGCGCGGGGTCGCGTGGCCGTCGCCCGCGCCAAGCGTGAGCGGCCCTCTACCAGGACTCGTCGTGACGACTTCCAGGTCCATTCGGCGTGGTTGGCACAACGGTACCACCGTGCGGAGTGTCAAATTGGGCCGCTTCATTCTCACCGAGACGACTTATCCGGCCGACCTGCGGACGCCATGGCACGCGCACTTGGGGGCCGCCATTTGCTCGGTACTGACTGGAAGCTACGTGGAGCGGTTCGGTCGCCGTCAGATCGAGTGCGATCCGTCGACGGTCCTTTTTCTCCCGATCGCAGCCGAACATGCCGACCACATCTCTCCGGAGGGCGCCACCTGTTTCATCATCGAGCTGGAGCAAGGCTGGCTGGCCGAGGTGGGACTCGATCGTCTAAGTGGCCCCCACACGGGCGTGCAGGGGGGGAACCGAGCAATGTGGCTGATCGAGCATGCTCTGAGGGAATTCAGGTCACCCGATGCGACTACACCGCTCGCTCTCGAAGGACTCGTCCTCACTCTTGCCGCCGAGTTCGCCCGCGTCGATGAGCCACGCGTCGAGAGGCGGTGCCCGCCATGGCTGCGGCGCACCCGCGACTCGCTGGATTCAAACTTCCTCACGAAGGTGACACTCTCCGGTTTGGCTGCTGACGCAGGCGTGCATGCCGTATATCTGGCGGCCGCCTTCCGCGCCACCTTCGGTGCCTCCGTGGGAGAGTATGTTCGCGCGCGCCGCATTGAAGCGGCCCGACTCGCGCTACGCGACTCCGCACGATCCATCAACGAGATCGGTCTCAGTTCTGGCTTCTCGAGCCAATCGCACTTTACCCGGGTCTTCCGGCGGGCGACGGGCATGACGCCGTTCATCTACCGGCGCATGCACGCCTGACCTTCAGAAGGTGCCAAGTCCTTTCATCCGTGACAGCCCGGGTGTGAGCAATTGGATATGGTCCACGTGCAATCGGCGACTCCGAACGCCGTTCCAGCATTGGTCCCCAAAAACATGCGAGCGCCGAGCACGCGCGCCACTCTCGAAGCGACCGACCATGGCCCCAAAGCGAATACTCAGTATCGTACTCGTCGGACTCTTCATCGCCGGCCCCGCGTACAACGCCGTAAAGACGGTAGTTGACGGCCGCCGCTATCCGGCGCCGGGAACTCTCGTGAATGTTGGAGATCATCGTCTCCATCTGTTTTGCGAGGGCAGCGGGTCGCCCACCGTGATACTTGAAGCGGGGGCCGGCGGGTGGTCGATCCACATGCGCAGGCTTCAGGAGTCGCTGCGCGATTCCGTGCGAGCGTGCGCCTACGACAGAGCGGGCCTCGGTTGGAGCGATCCATCCGGCGGACCATATGACGCGGGCGCGTCAGTGGAGGACCTGCGGCGCCTCGTCGACTCGGCTCGAATTCCAAAGCCTTTTGTGCTCGTCGGGCACTCGTTGGGTGCGAACATCGCACAGATCTACGCGTCGAAACATCCGGAGGACCTCAGGGCCGCGATTCTGCTCGACCCGGGGACGCCGGACGATTTGCTGGAGGACTTTCATAAACCCGACTCGCTGGCGGAGAAGATCCATTCGTGCGGCTGGAAATGCGACGCCATCGCCGGCGCCGCACACCTTGGCCTCATGCGCCTGGCGGCCCAGGCGGCGGGATCGAAGTACATGACCGCGGGTGAAAAGGCGGAGTATAGAGCCGGGCTTGCGCGTGCAGAGGTGGCGCGGACCAGTCTGGGATCTCTCGTGTTCGTGCCCAAGACTGCTGTGCAGACAAAGGCAGCCGCCCGATTCGGCGACTTGAATGTGACCGTGCTCTTTTCGGCAAACACGAGGCGACCCGAGGGCAAGGAAACCGTTGCGGACGTTGCGCGGTGGCATGCGCTGAAGCTCGATCAGATGCGTACCCTGTTACAGGGAACCACCCACCCGCGCGGGCCGATCGAGGTGCCCGGTGCCACCCACATCTCCATGATTCTCGAAGACTCGGCACGGGCTCTTGTCGTGCGCGAAGTGCTCCGAGCCGCGATTCGGTGAGCCTCTGGATGAAGGACGGCGCGCCACTCACGTCAGCACGTCGTCGTCCCCGAGCTCAGCGCCGGACGGTTCGCAACCGCGGCAATCCAGTTCACAATTGTGTCGAGATACCCGTCAGCGTTCTGCGGCCAGCGGAATGACTCTCCCGCGCGCGATGCAATCCGCATGCTGTGATCGGCACTCGAAAACACGCGAAGCCGGCACGCTCGCTTCCCTGCAAGTCGCAATGCATTGCGAATGCCGGCAATGCTCGGTTCGACGGGCACACGCTCGTCGCGTTGTCCGTAAATCAGGAGTACTGGTACGTCGACGCGTTTCCAGTAACGCAGTGGATTGAACGCTGCGACAGAGCGCGAAAATGTCCAATAGTAGTTGTCGGCCGCATCGCTCTCACAATCGTCCGGCGCTGGGGCGCGCGCGTGAAGCAGGGAACCACTGGCATTCATACAGTGAAAGCCACTTGGGGTTCGTTTCGTCACAATTGCCGTATTCGCCGCACGTGACTCTCCCGATGTAACGCCGCGCGCGTGTGGCCGCTTGTATGGGATGCAGACGCCGGACATCCACGGCGCTCTCACATATCTTCCACGAGGACTCCAATCATGCGCAGTTCTTTCCTGGTCCCTCGGCGCGATCATTGCGATTTGCCGGCGCTGCCGGCGTGGCCATCGTCGCCGCGGCGCTTGCCGCCTGCAGCTCCGACACCCCCATCAGCCCGCTCGGCGGATCAGCGGGCGCCAGGCTCAGCGTCATCGAGCTCGGCTATTCCGAGCAACTCGAGGAATGGGAGGCGATGCGCCGGCAAATGGAGGCAGCAAGGGCTGGGTGCCGTGCACGAGCTTGAGTTCAGCTATCGGATGCCGTGGGCGAGCCCGAACGCCTCGCGCACGCCACTCGAGTTCGACGAGAGCAGAGACGTCGCATTGGCAACGCTCCAATGGACTCGGCATGGTAGGTGTTGGAGAGCGCTTCACAAAGAGTGGCCGGTCCATCATCCAGCGCTCGCTGGGGCGCTCGGCAGGCGGTGAAGCTCCAGCAGTTGGAGGGGTCATGGTGAACCGTCCAGAACTACCGTCGGGCGTCGTGCACTGGCCGTTGAACGTCCCGTTGGACTGACGCATCAAAGTACAGGCCACGCTCCCGTTCGCGTCCGGAATTCCGAACCGAAGGGTGTCGGCGCGTAGCTTCGGATGTTCGAGGTCAAGCACTCCATCCGGTCGAGCAATCTGGATACTGAGCGAGTCCCCTCGCCCTCGCACCATCAATCTCAGATCGTGAGAGTCGCCCTTTGGGGTAACCAAGGAGGCGTTCCACTGACCCGTCGGAAGTTGCGCCGACGCGCCCAAAGGGGCTCCGACAAGTACTACGAAGGCCAAGAGTCTGAACATGGCAACGAACTCCGAAACGAAGGAGGTGAACACTACGTCGAGACTCACGTCAAAATGAGCACTACAGCCTACTCGTTGCGCAGAGCCGTGGTAGGATCGACTCGGGTCGCACGACGGGCAGGAAGAAATGTTGCGGTTCCCGCGGCGAGGATTAGGAGCGCCGCGACCCCCCCGTACGCGACGGGGTCGAGAGCGCTGAGGCCAAAGAGGTAGCTCCGCAGCACGCGAGATGCGATGAACGCTCCGAACGCTCCCACAAGCAGTCCGACGGACACTGACCGCCCGCTCGATTTCAGGATCAGGCCAATCACTTGGATCGGGCGTGCACCGAGTGCCATTCGAATTCCGATCTCTTTCGTTCGTTGTTGAAGGGAGTATGCGAACACACCGAACATTCCAACACCGGCGAGCGCCAAGGCGAATGTGCCGAGCACGCCCGCTAGGGAGGCGCCAACTCTGGTAGGCTCCAGGAAATGATTGACGCGCTCCGAGAGCGGCTTTGCCTTGACGTGCACACGTGGATCAATCGGCGCGACGCCCGCTTGCAGCCAGGCGGGCGTTCCGATTGCAGCTGTCCTAAGCAGGACGATTGGCAACGTCAGCGAACCTGCCGGTGTATACAGGAGGGGCTCCAACCGATCGAGATCGATGGTTCGTGAATCGCGGGCCACCCCGATCACCTCCAGCACTGTTGGATTGTTGTGCGAAGGCCCCTCGTCGACCAGCGTTTTCCCAACGGCATTCTCGCCGGGCCAGTACGCACGAGCCATCGATTCATTGACGACCACGTGATGTAGTTCAAGGGCGCCCGCTCCAAAGGTTCGGCCGGTGGCTATTGGAATCCGCAAGACGCCAAAATAGCCGGAATCAACCTGCACCACTCCGATCGACACCAGCTGCGCCGATTTGAATCCTGGAATGCGTAGTTGTTGAAAGTCGCGCGAGTCAGCCAAGGGTTCGCGCGAAGCGAGCGTGACCGCAACAACGCCCGGACTAGCGCGAAGCGACTGTAGGTATCCGTCCACGAAGGAGCGCTTCCGGTTCTCGTCGTACGCACTCACAGGAAAATCGAACGTCACCATCGATACGTGCTCGATCTCAAAACCCAGGTCCTGTTGAGGTACCCGCCGCACGCCGCGAATCAACAAGCCTGCGCTGACGAGCAGCGTGAAGCTCACCGCAACCTGCACCGCGAGGAGCAGCGCTCTCAGCCCCATTCGCATACCAACAGGCTGTGCGTGACCCTTCATGGCTTCGATCACACTCGCCTTCGAAGTGTGGAGGGCTGGAGCTAGGCCAAACGCGATGCTCGACAGAGCGGACAGGGCCAATGCATAGAGTAGGACGGCTGGATCGGGACCAACGTGCACAGGAAGTGACCGGCCGATGAGCGCTGGCAACGTATTCACCGCGTCGAATGCGCCAGCGACACCGAGTGCCGCGGCAATGACGGCAAGCACGATGCTCTCGGTCATGAGCTGGCGGACGAGCCGACGGCGGCTGGCACCAAGTGAAAGACGAATCGCGATCTCCCGACGCCTCGCTCCCGCTCGCGCTAGGAGAAGATTCCCGACGTTGGCGCAGGCGAGAAGAAGTACCAGCGTCCCGCCAAGAAACATCAAAAAGAAAATGGCGACGACATTTCGCTTTGAAGTCGGGTTGTCGAAGAACGTTGTTCCGGTCAGCAATATGCGTTGGCGGGAGAGCCGATTCCCCGTGCGAAACTGATTGGTGAGCACCTCGAGCTCGGCTCGCGCGCGGTCCCGCGAAACGGTCGGTGGTATCCGCCCGGCGATCTGTGAACAGCAATAGTCCGGTGCGCGGAGAAGTGCGCTCACCGACTCTTGAGTCGGCCGAACCAGGGGCATCGCCGAGAACGGGATCCACAGTTGCTCTGCGCCCGCCTGCGTTCCAGTGAATTCATGGGAAGCGACGCCGACGACAATCACCGGAATGCCATCGATGTCGATCGGCATGCCGACAACGGCAGAGTCGGCACCGAAACGATCCCGCCACAACGAGTAGCTGATGACCGCGACGGCGCGTGGTGTGCCGAGCACATCCTCTTCCGGCACGAAGGCACGCCCACGGTCCATTGAAACGCCGAGTACCGCGAAGTAATTGCCGCTGACGAAGAACCCTGGAGTCCTTTCACCAACTTCTTCGAAGCCGAGCCGGAACGCTGCTGGGCGCATAGCGACCAGTCCGCTCGGTATTTTGGCGTGCTCTCTAAGGAACCGAAAGTGCGCCACCGAAAACCCGCCGCCGATGTCACCGCGATCGGACACGGAGAACACGTTGAAGACTTCGCGCGGCCGGCTGACGGGCCATGGGTGGAGCGCGAGGGTGTTAAACACGGCGAAAAGGCCAGCATTCAAGGCGATGGCCGTCCCGAGTGCTCCAATGGCAGTAAGCGCGAAAACCGGATAGCGAACCAAGTGCCGAAACGCATACTGCACGTCCTGCCATAGCGACTCGATGCTCCGCCCAAGCCAGATCTCGCGGGCGTCCTCGCGAGCGCTAGTGACGTTGCCCATGGCTCGGTTAGCGGCCAGAGTTGCGGCAGAAGACGACATCCCGGCGCGCTCGAAGTCGAGCCGCCTCAAACGCCGATGATGTTCGATTTCTTCCGCGAGATCGCGAACCGTCCGGGGCCAACGGACTAGGTGGCGCAAGCGGCGCAGGTAATTCATCAAGCCGGTCACGCGGTTTGAAGGACTAGGCCGATTGCCGTCATCATCCGCTCAAACTGCGAACGTTCGACCTGAAGTTGGCGCCGTCCGCTCGCGGTAAGCTCGTAGTACCTCGCACGCCGATTGTTCTCAGAGGCACCCCACTCTGCCTTGACCCATCCATTGAGGAGCAAACGCTGAAGCGCCGGATAGAGCGAGCTCTCGCCGACCTGCAGGACGTCGTTAGAAACGCGTCGGAGATTCTCCACTATCCCGTATCCGTGGCTCCGACCGCGCAATAGCGAGGTCAGGATGAGGAGATCGAGCGTACCCGGAAGCAGTTCCTGTGGTGTGTCCTTGCGCGGCATTGCCGACCCAGCGATAGACGATGGGACCAATATGTGGCGCCGGAGACGTTTGTCAAGAGACTTACTAATTCCGTGCCAGTGTTGGTGCCGCGGCTAGAACTTCGCGTCGAGGTACATGTCGAACCTCCACTGCCGTGCAGGATATAGTCCGCGCGCGAGGTCGAGTCGGATGAGCCCGTCGAGAAAGGACGAGCCGATTCCCGCGCCACTCAGAGGGCGCCCGGGCCTTGAAAAGTCGTGGCGATCGCCCGCCCATCCCACGTCGCCGAACCCGACAAATCGTGTCCGGACTCCGCCAGAGCCGAGTTCCGCGCGGGCGAGCCAGAACGCATCGCCGCGCGTGGTGAGCGCAGTCTGCCCGCGCACCGTTTGCGATCCGCCGAGGTAGAACAGCCGCTGTACCGGCACGATGCCGCTGGAATATCCAGCGCTCGCCGTGACCGAGCCGGCGAGATGGCGCCCTATTGCGCGCGACAGCGCTGCATCGAATAGACCGCGCGCGTACGAGAAGTCGCCGCCAGCTCCCTCGGCACGCACGTCGAAGAGGAACCGGAATCCCTCAGGATCAAGCCCGGCGCTCGAATGTACGCGCAACGCGAGACCGAGCTCTCGGGCCTGCTGCGCATGCGGGTTCGAGAGAAAGCGAGAATCATTTCCACCGCCGAACACTGTCCACCGTGAGTGCACGTCGGCGGACCACTGCTGCTCCGCAAAAAGCCGCCAGCTGAGCGTTCCCAAATGCGGATGGGTGCCTGCAAGTTCTGCGCCCCAGGCACGGTCGTATGCGCCCTCGTCACGTGCGTAGAGCAGGGATGCGAGCGAGGCGCCGAATCCTAGTGGCGTGCCCCAATCCGTCACTACGTCCAAGCGCCGATAGGCGGTCGCACGAATCGTCGACCTGCCGTTGCTCCGCGAAAGGGTGAAGTCGCCGTTCAGCTGCTTGTCGGCAAGCGAGGCGCGCGCGCCGAGCTCGGCGGTAAAGCCCTCTCCGAGCACACTCTGGATTTTTAGCCCGGTTGCGAATCCCTCGAC